>NZ_JACIFT010000035.1:0-41171 GCF_014197575.1 Rhizobium sp. BK538 | reverse complement strand
AACTCAGACGTCTAAACAACGCTTCATGAACCGCCCTGTACGGAACCGTTCGCACGGTCGTGTGGGAGGAGGGACGCCGCAAGGCTCCCTCCTACTCGATTGCGGGCACTGCCTTCGCCGTGGGGCCATGCGGGCATGACCGAAGCTCTAGGTCGTAAAGCGGGCGTCAACGACCGGGGTTGCGAGGCCGCAAAGGATCGTCGGATCGAGCTGCAGGCCGCAGGATTGTATCATGCGGCGCGAAACTGCATTGTCGGCGTGCACGAACTCAACCACTTCATCTGCGCCCAGCGTTTCGAATGCGGCCATGATCGCCAGAGCGTTGACAAGGCGGCCGAGCCCTTTTCCGCGCTGATCTGCCGTTACCGTTATCAAGCCGACCCAGGCCATGCCCCGATACCTGCTGTGGGTGTTGAAGGGCATATTCGCGTGAGCCGTGGCGACGATATTGCCATCTCCGTCTGCGAGGGCGACCGTCACAGCCGGCACGATCTTGCCAAGGAGCATGTAAGCGGAGAACGGCGCGATACCGTTGTCCGTCATGCAGATCTGTATACGCCGAATCGTCTCGTCCTCGTGACGATCCGAAAGCCCGAGGCACGTTAGCCCATTGGGTAGGTCGGCAGCCTGGATCGGGGTGCAAGCGGCGACTGCCATCGTGCGGTCCGCCCTACAGACGTTCCACACGTCAATACGGTAGGACGATCCGAGCTTCTGACGGATGTCTTCGATGTGCGTCGTCGGCATCATGCGAAAGCCAAAGACGCCGTCCTTCGCGAGGCGTTCATCGACAAAAGCCCAGTCAATGAGGTTGACATTGTCGACCGAGAAGAACCGACCTGCCTGCACGAGGCCAGGTGTGGCCGCAATCCTCGCCTGTGCCTCGTCGGACTGGCGCTGCAGTCGCTGTTGTTTTTCGGTGCCGTAGTAGTTCATTGCTCCCTCGCAACAGCTTTCCTACTTTGCAGGCAGTTCCACTATCCCCGAAATGAAGTCTGCGATCGCCTGTGTATCATCAAGATTGAATACCGGCAGAAAGCCTTCGGCAATCGGGTGATCGGCCGCGATGGCGGCGATGAAGGGATCCGTCGACGCAAGAGGCTCCCGGCTGGCTGCTTCCAGCCGCCGGGCTTCGATCTTCGGGATCGGCTCGCGCTTGTAGCCTTCGATCAGCACGAGGTCGCAGGGTGCAATCCGGCCAAGGATTTCTTCGAATGTCGGCTCGGGGGCGCCGCGCAATTCGTGCATGATGGCGTAGCGTGTACCTGAAACGATGGTGACTTCGTGTGCGCCGGCCTGTCGGTGGCGGTAGCTGTCGGCGCCGACCTTGTCGATATCGAAATCATGATGGGCGTGCTTGATCGTCGAAATGCTATAGCCGCGGCGGGTAAACTCCTCGACGAGGCGGACGGCCAGGCCGGTCTTGCCCGAGTTCTTCCAGCCTGCGATGCCAAAGACTTTCGGTTTTTCCATCAGACGAGCACCTTCAGCCAGCGTTCCGCCTCGGCGAGATCATCCGGCGTGTTGACATTGAAAAACGGATCGAGAAGGCTCGCCCGCGTCGGGCGCAGCGGAAAGGTAACTTCCGTAACGTCATGCCGTAAGAGGAAGTCTCGCACACGGCGTTTTTCGTCGGCAGCGATCCAGGCTTTCAGATCATCGGCAAGATCGATGGGCCACAAGCCGAACACCGGGTGGCTGCGGCCTTCCGAGGCGGCGATGGCAATCTTCTCGGGCGCATCGATAGCGGCGGCAAGCCAATCGACCAAGTCGCGGGGGAAGAATGGACTGTCGACCGATACCGTGACCACGTGCGTAACACCTCCGAGCGTCGCGCCATAGGCCATCGCGGCATGGATGCCAGCCATCGGTCCCGCTTTGCCGGGAACTATATCAGGAATGAACCGGTGGCGGCAATTTTCTGGCGTCGCGTCGGCGTTGACGGCAAGGGTACTCACCTGCGGCTCAAGTTGTTCGATGACGCGCTCTAGCAAGGTGCGGCCGCTGAGCCGCACGGAGGCTTTGTCGCGGCCCATCCGCGACGAGCGCCCCCCGGCCAGGACGACGCCTGGTATATTGGATCTATCCAGCGAAAAATCGTTCATGATTGCCTCAGACAGGTGTTCTCGGCTCGGACTCCTGGGCGACCGGCGGTACATGGCGTTTGGCCTCACGATAGAACGTATAGAGGCCGGAAGCGATGACGATGGCAGCGCCGGTGAGTGTCCAGAGATCGGGGAGTTCCGCAAAGAAGACGAAGCCCAGCAATGTCGAGAAGATCAGGCTTGTGTAGCGGAACGGCGCCACGAAGGAGATTTCGCCCGTTCGCATCGCCATGATGACGGACTGGTAGCCGATCAGGACGAGAATGGCGGCAAGCAGCAGATGCGAAAGTGAAGTCAGGCTGACTGGCTCCCATCCGCCAAGCAATGGCGTCAGCAACGCGCCGACGATCGTGACGGAGACGGCGGTGACCACGGTGATCATCAGCGAAGGGATCTCGGAGCCGATGCCGCGTGTGGCGAGGTCGCGGCCGGCCGTGGTGAGGACGCTGCCGACGCAGAGAAGTGCTGCCGCCGTAAAGCCGTCCGGTCCCGGTCGAATTATGATCAGCACGCCAAGCAGTCCCACAAGAATGGCCGACCAGCGACGCCAGCCGACCGGTTCCGAGAAAAACAGCGCCGCACCGAAGGTCACGACCAGCGGCAGCGATTGCAGGATGGCGGACGCGTTCGCGATCGGCATCATGCCAAGTGCCGTAATGTAAGTGACCGCTGCCAGTATCTCGCAAATGACGCGGACGATGACCATCGGCTTGAGCACAATGCGCCACGACCGCAATGCACCCATGTAGCGCGCGATGACATAGACAAAGATGCTGGTGAAGAGACCGCGCAGGCACATGATCTGGCCTGCATTCATGTAGGTAATGACTGACTTGGAAAGTGCGTCGCTGCAGGAAAATCCGGCCATGGCCGAACTCATGTAGATGGCGCCCTGGGTATTGCGGGACCGCGGCATGTCGATATTCCGATTCTCGTACACGTCCTTTTAGAGGGTGCCAGGCGGGATGGGAATCGAACGAAAGACACAGTCGAGATAATTCGATTGCGCAGTGCACAATAATGCAGGCCATGCGTGCGCCGGCGCGGCAGGAAACGGGTGGCTGCCAGGCCCGCTGTCTGAAATTTGGAATACCGCCAACAACAAGCGGAGGTTCCGACATGAGATATCTGAATGGCAAGGTTGCGATCATCACAGGCGCGAGCTCCGGCATCGGCCGGGCAGCGGCCAAGCTCTTCGCCGCGGAAGGCGCGCGGCTGGTCGTCGCGGCGCGGCGCGAGGCCAAACTCGGGATGCTGGTGGAAGAGATCGGGGATGCGGGCGGCGAGGCGGTTGCGGTCGCCGGCGACGTGCGCGAGGAGGCCTTGAACAGGCGGCTGGTCGAGGTGGCGGTGGAGCGCTTCGGCGGGCTTGATGTCGCCTTCAACAATGCCGGCAGCACCGGCCAATCCGCACCGGTGGCCGAGCTCTCGCTCGACGGCTGGAATGAGATGCTTGCGGTTAATCTGACCAGCGCCTTTCTGGCGGCGAGGTACCAGGTACCGGCGATGATCGCGCGCGGCGGCGGATCGATCGTCTTCACGTCGACGTTCGTTGGACATACGGCAGGGATGCCCGGCATGGGTGCTTATGCGGCCAGTAAGGCAGGACTGACCGGTCTTGTGCAGGTGCTTGCGGCGGAGCTCGGTCCGAAGAACATCCGTGTCAACGCGCTGTTGCCCGGCGGAACCGATACGGCGATGAATCCGGCCAATTTCGAGAATCCTGATAAGGAGCTCGTCGCCTTCATCCATGGGCTGCATGCGCTCAAGCGCCTGGCGCAGCCCGAGGAGATCGCCAAGGCAGCCCTTTTCCTGGGATCGGATCTGGCGAGCTTCGTAACAGGAACATCCATGCTGGCGGATGGCGGGGTGTCGATCAACCGGACGTAAGCTGCCCGAATCCGGTGAGCGTCACCCGCCGGTGACGCTCATATGGCGGGCAACGGCAGGGCGGTTATGGGTGCGGTCGATGATGAAGTCGTGGCCCTTCGGCTTGCGCGAGATCGCCTCGTCGATCGCGGCATAGAGCAGCCCGTTGTCGTCAGTGGCGCGGACGGCCGCGCGCAGGTCGGCGGCGTCGTTCTGGCCAAGGCACATGTAGAGTGTGCCGGTGCAGGTCAGCCGCACGCGGTTGCAGCTCTCGCAGAAATTATGCGTCATCGGCGTGATGAAGCCGAGCCGACCGCCGGTCTCCTTGACTTCGACATAGCGGGCCGGGCCGCCGGTGCGGTAGCCGATCTCCGAGAAGGTGAACTGCCGTTCGAGATCGGCGCGCAGCTTCGACAGCGGCAGGTAGCGGTCGGTGCGGTCTTCCTCGATCTCGCCCATCGGCATGGTTTCGATGACGGTCAGATCCATGCCGCGGCCATGCGCGAAGCGGATCATCTGGGGCATTTCGACGTCGTTAAAATCCTTCAGCGCCACTGCATTAAGCTTGACCTTGAGGCCGGCTTTCTGGGCCGCCTCGATGCCCTCCATCACCTTGCGGAAGTCGCCCCAGCGGGTGATCTGGCGGAACTTGTCCGGATCAAGCGTATCGAGCGAGACGTTGATTCGACGCACGCCGCAATCGTAGAGCTCGTCGGCAAAGCGGGAGAGCTGCGAGCCGTTGGTGGTCAGTGTCAGCTCGTCGAGGCCGGCGCCGATCTCTTTGCCGAGTTCGCGAACCAGATACATGATGTTCTTGCGCACCAGCGGTTCGCCGCCGGTGAGCCTCAGCTTGCGCACACCCTTGGCGATGAAGGCGGAACAGAGCCGGTGCAGTTCCTCGAGCGTCAAGAGTTCCTGCTTCGGCAGGAAAGTCATGTGCTCGGCCATGCAGTAGGTGCAGCGGAAGTCGCAGCGGTCGGTGACGGAGACGCGCAAATAGGTCACGGCCCGCTTGAACGGGTCGATCATCGGTTTTGCCTCTGCGACCAGTGGCGATGCGCTGCCTGTCGTTCCGACGTTGCTGTTCACGAATGCCTCCGCAATGCTACTAATGTGCGTATAGGTTATTGCCGCGTCAAGGGAAACGCTTCTTGGGCACGGCAAATTGAACTTGCCTCGCCACGCTGCATTGCCTACTCGTGATTTTGAAGGGGAATGGGATCATGAGCGATATTTGGCCGACTGAACTCAGAGTTTCGAAAGACCGGCAGCACCTCGTTGTCACGTTCAACGACGGGCAGAGCTTCGATCTTTCCGCCGAGATGCTGCGTGTGCTTTCTCCATCCGCCGAGGTGCAGGGGCACGGGCCGGGACAGAGGGTGACGGTGCCTGGCAAGCGCAATGTCGCGATCATCTCTCTGACACCGACCGGCAACTATGCGGTGCGCATCGGTTTCGACGACATGCACGATACCGGCATCTTTACCTGGACCTATCTGCGCGAACTTGGCGAGCGTGGCCAAGAGCTGTTTGCTGCCTATGAAGAAGAACTGCGCGAGAAGGGCATGAACCGCGACATCTCAGAAAAACCACGCTGAACGACAACTGCCGCAGGGGGAATGCATGGCGGGAATGACCAAACGAAACTGGCTGCGCGCAAAGGGCAGTCCAGGCGGGAGCAGGGTCACCTTTCTTGAACTGTTTTTCGATCTCGTTTTCGTTTTCTCGATTTCGCAGCTCTCGCATGCGCTTGCGGCGCATTATACCCCACTCGGCGCTGTTGAGGCTGGCCTGATGACCTTTGCGGTCTGGTGGGTCTGGATCTTCACGGCCTGGGTGACGAACTGGCTCGATCCCGACAAGATGCCTGTTCGGGGCATGCTCGTCGTGCTGATGCTGCTCGGCCTCGTTCTATCTGCCTCCATCCCCGAGGCCTTCGGCGACAAGGGGCTGCTCTTTGCGGGCGCCTACGTGCTGATGCAGGTCGGTCGCTCGCTCTTCACCACCTATGCCGTCAAGGAGGCGAGCGCTTCCAACTACCGCAATTTTCTCCGCATCAGCACCTGGTTGATCGTTTCCGGCATATTCTGGATCGCCGGTGGCTTCCTGGAACATGAAGCGCGGCTGATTGCGTGGCTGGTCGCTCTTGCGATCGAGTATGCGGGGCCGGCGAGCGGCTTTGCCGTACCGGGGCTTGGCAAGTCCACTGCTTCCGACTGGGATGTATCCGGGGCACATATGGCCGAGCGTTGCGCACTCTTCGTCATCATCTGCCTTGGCGAAGCGGTGCTGGTTTCGGGCCGGACATTCTCGGAAATGCCGTTTTCGCCCTTGACCGCGGTCGTCTTCGGGACCGGATTTGTCGGAACGGTGGCGATGTGGTGGCTCTATTTCCGCTTCGGCCACGAGCGGGCGGCGCATCGGATCGAACACGACGAAACGCCGGGAAGCCTGGCGCGGCAGGCCTTTACCTATGCCCATATCCCGATCCTGGCAGGCATCATCGTTCACGCCGTCGCAGTCGAGTTCATGTTCTCGCATCCGCACGAGGCCGGCAATCTCGGCGTCATGGCCTCGGTGCTTGGTGGCTCCGGGCTATTTCTCGCCGGCAACCTCTGGTTCAAGGGGGCGACCAGCGGGCGCTTGCCGCTCTCGCATCTGGCCGGCCTCGTCCTCCTAATCCTGCTCGCCTTCATTGCGCCGTTCATCGAGGTCTACATCGCCGGCATGCTCGCGACGGCGGTACTGATCGTTGTGGCCGCCTGGGAGTACAAGTCCCTAGCGGGGCATTCGGTTGGCCATACCGTGCACTAGGAAGTGTGGACTCTTAGGATTCCCAAATCTGAGCAAATCAGATTCAGGACTGTCTTTTGGAGGCAGTCATGGGTGTTTTGGACCGTTTCGTACTTCGTGACGACCAGTGGGAGCGGATGGCTCCGCATATCATCGGTGATGATCGCACGCGCGGTTCTTCGGGTCGCGACAATCGCATGTTCGTGGAAGCGGTGTTGTGGATCGTGCGAACCGGCTCGCCCTGGCGCGATCTGCCTGACGTGTTCGGCGATTGGAACAGCGTCTTTCACCGCTTCAGCGGCTGGAGCCAAAAGGGCGTCTGGTGGCGGCTCTTCGACGCTATGTCAGACGATGGCGACTTTGAATATCTGATCGTCGATTCCACAATCATCCGGGCCCACCAACACGCCTCTGGCGCAAAAAAAGGGGCTGAAGATCAGGCCCTTGGACGCTCGCGCGGCGGCCTGAGCACAAAAATCCATATTGCGGTGCGGGGCCTGGGATGCCTGGTGCGCTTTGTGCTCACTGCCGGCCAGAAGGGCGATGCGCCGCAAGCTGATGGCTCGATCGAAGACCTCCCTGCCAATGTCGTCATGGCCGATACCGCCTACGATAGTGATCGGCTACGCAAGGCTATCGCCGACAAAGGCGCACAAGCCGTCATCCCAAACAATCCTTCGCGTGCCCGGAAATATCCGCTCGACAAGCAACTCTATGCCCAGCGCCACCTGATCGAGTGCTGCTTTTCAAAACTCAAGCAATTCCGACGCATTGCCACCCGATACGAGAAAACTGCGCGAAACTCGATGATCGCTCTTGCCGCGACAATACTATGGCTAAGGTAACTGTCCACACTTCCTAGGGTCAGTCTTCGTCGATAAGGTCGTGCTGCAGCACGCGGATAATCCGCTCCATCGAATCGCCCATCGCCATGCATTGCTCGATCGGTTCGGGTGACAGCACGCGTTCGATGAGGTCGATCTGAATGACCATGGCTTTCTCCGTGACTTCGCGGCCTTCCTGAGTGAGGAAGAGCCGCAGCACGCGCTTGTCCTTCGTGTCGCCACGCCGCTCGATCAGGCCGCGCTTTTCCATCTGCGGCAGCAGCATGCTCATGTTCGAGCGGCCGACCAGCAGTTTGTGGGCTAATTCCTGCTGCGAGATGCCTTCGAAGCGGTAGAGGTTGATCAGAATGTCGAGATGCGGGGTCTTGATATCGAGTTCGGATAGCGAGCGACCGAGTGACTGCTGCATGAGCTGGCAGGCGCGGGCGACGGCGATCCAGCTACGAAAACGCGGATGATCCCAAGGTAGGGATTGATTTTTGTTCATCGTTGTACTTTATTGTTCAGTGTTGAACATTGTTGGATTCCCACTATGACAAACTTTACGCTGAAGGTCACCCGCCTCGGATTTTCCCTGCTGCAGTCGGTTTCGCCGCGCATGGCTGGAAAGGCGGCGTTTCGACTGTTCTGCCTGACGCCGTCGCGCAGACCCAAGGGCGAGAAGGCGAAGGCGGCGCATGCAGCCGGTGCGGCAAAGCTTGCCAGCGCAGAGCGATTCGTGCTTCCCCTTGCCGGCGGCGGCGGCCGGGCGCATGCGTATCGGCTGAATGGCGGTGCGCTGGGACGCCGGCCGCGTTACCTCGTGACGCACGGCTGGGGATCGAGCGGCGAATACATGGCCGATCTTGTCGAGGCGCTGGTGGCGACCGGCGCCGAGGTGATCGTCGTCGATTTTCCCGGACACGGACGCGCGCCAGGGCGGTCCCTCCATATGGGCATTGCGGTGAAGGCGATCGCTGCGGCTGAACGTCGGTTCGGTGCCTTCGACGCCACACTCGGCCATTCTTTCGGTGGCGCTGCGCTGATGGTGGCTGCGTCTGGCATGCTTCCCGGGACTGCCGCCGTGCTGCCGGAAAGGCTGGTGCTCATCGGCTCGCCGAGCGAGATGCACTGGCTCTTCAAGGATTTCGGTAAGATGATCGGGCTTGCGAAGCCCGCGCAGCAAGCGTTGGAGAACGAAGTGCGTTGTGTCGCCGGCCGGAGACTTGAGGAATTCGATGCGGGCAGGGCGGCCGGCGCGATCCGGCGTCCGGTGCTGGTCGTCCATGCGGAGGACGACAAGGAAGTGGGCGCCAACCATGCGCGCCGCTACGCGGCGGCGAGCAATGACGTCAGGCTCCACTGGGCGAATGGGTTCGGCCATCGCCGGATTGTCAGCGCGGCCCCCGTTCTGGAAGCGATCACAGATTTTCTTGCCAGCTCTATTTCCGGCAAAGATGCTGAGATCATTCCACTTTTCGACCTTTCCGCACGGCGCGCGTCATTGTAGCGTTACGTTGGGCAGCTAAAGGCTGCGACAACAACGCGGCAGGTCGATCATGAAAATCATCGAAACGGTGGAAGAACTCGCGGCCATCTATGCTGGCGGGCTGACGCAGGCGTCGGTGGCCAAGGTGACGGACTACCTGACGCCGCTATACCAAGAGATGATCGAGGCCTCGCCTTTTGTGGCGCTTGCGACGGTGGGACCCGAGGGGCTCGACTGTTCGCCGCGGGGCGATATCGGCGGCGTCGTGCGCATCATTGACGACAGAACGCTGCATCTGCCTGACTGGCGCGGCAACAACCGCGTCGATTCGCTCTCTAACATCGTACGCGACCCGCGCCTGGCGCTGATGTTTCTTATTCCCGGCTCGAATACCACGATGCGCGTCAACGGGCGCGGCGTTGTGACGAACGACGAAGCGGTCCTGTCCAGCTTTGTGATGGACGGCAAGTACCCGCGGACGGTGATCGTCATCACAATCGACGAGGTCTATTTCCAGTGTGCCCGCGCGCTGATCCGTTCCGAGCTTTGGAATCCCGAAACCTTCGTTGATCCAAAGAGCTTGCCGACGCCGGGGCTGATGCTGAAGGCGGCGACCGGGGATTTCGACTACGAGACCTATGATCGCGAATGGCCGGAGCGTGCGGCCAAGACGATGTGGTAACTTCAGTAGCTCTTCCAATGGGCTCGCATGCAGGCCATCGATAGCTGTGCTTGCGATAGCGAGGAGTGATCGCGACAAACGCAGATCATCGACTGTGACCGGGAAGGCCAGGGCAGTGTCGCCCAAGACCTATCCCTTGTAGATCAGCCAGCTCTTCGTGAAGTCTTTCTGCATACCGTCTTCAAAGAGGACGCTGCAGTTGCGGCCCGAATTCTTGGCGCCATAAAGCGCAACATCGGCCTTATGGTAAAGCTCACCGGCGTCCTCCGCGTAGGATGCCATACAGACGCCGACCGACACGGTAACAGGTCCGTAATTGATCCTCGTGCGCGAGTTCGTGAAGGGGGTCGTTTCCAGCGTACGGCGGATGCGCTCGGCCGTGCCCATCACTTCCTCGGCAGTATTGCCTTCGATGATCAGGGCGAATTCCTCGCCGCCGGTGCGGGCGACGAAAACGTCGCGGCGCACGTTGGCGCGGATGACCGAGGCAACGGTCGCAAGGATCTTGTCACCGACCGGATGACCATAGGTGTCGTTGATCTTCTTGAAGTTGTCGATGTCAGCGAGTACGAGCGCGGTGACTGGGCGCATGGTCGGATTGTTGAAGACGGCCGACAGGCGGTCGTCGAAGGCGCGACGGTTCGACAGGCGCGTCAACGAGTCGGTGTTGGCGATGCGCTTGTACTCGTCGAGTTCCTTGCGGACCTGATCCATTTCCTGTGAACGCTGGACGACGTTTTCGACCGTGCGTTCGCCGTGCGCCATTGTGTCGCCAGTTGCCTCGGTCAGCAGGGTGAGCGCGTTCTCGATAAGCTCTACGCTTGTGTGGTTCTTCGAACTGATCCGCTTGTAGGTTTCGCCAAGCAGCTTGTTGTAGCTTTCCAGCGATATCTGCTCCTGGCGCAGGACGCGCAGCAGCGTCTCGAGCTCGGCGGCGATGCGGCCATGGGCGTCATCAAACACGCGGGCGGGGCTGTGCGCGAAATATTGCGCGCCGAGGGCGTCCAATTCCTCTTGCGTCGCCTGGCTGCCGAGGGCTGCCAGGTCCCGCGTCAGCGCCGGGTTGGAGCCGATGTAGGCTTCGTAGAAGAGCTCGTAGTTGCGCGGGATCGGCGCAACGCCCATGGAGCGCATGGCGAACGTGATCTGACCTGCCACGTCAGGAACCTGCGCCCTCGTTGGCGCTGCGGCCGTCGTCATGCGACTACTCCTCAATTGAATGTCAAATGCAGTGTTTAATTTGTTAGCTTACAAATATTGGGAAATGATTAAGGGGGGATATACCAATGATTACATGTGAGATTTGGCCGATCTTCTCCATATTTGCTTATCGCATTGATTTTATCTGAGAATTTTTGTCGATTTAACGATCGTTGCGTCTTATGCGCGAATAACGCGAAATAAAGAATCCCACAAGCCGTTTTGGTTGCTTTTGATCGTCTCCAAATTGTTGACAGTCGGTGTCGATTGGAAGCTCTGTTGTGCGTCGCTGAGAAGGCGCACGTTCCTTCCCAGCGAGCCGCGGGGCTCCACTGGAAGGCCAGAGAAGATGGAAACGTCTCGTCACACTTCACCCATCGTACTCGCCGCCGCCGTTATCGCCGGATCTGTCGCGCTGATCCAGCAGAACGGCTTCTTCGACGGGGTCTTCCGCAGCGACATCCTCGCTAGTGTGAAGGCAGAGGAGGTATTCAGCACTGCGGGCTCCAAGAGCCAAAGCGATAGCGCCGCGCTCGACCATGGGGCAACCGCGGCGATCCATTGAGGTCGGTCAGCCGAGGTTGAATTCCTGGAAGAAGTCATTGCCCTTATCATCGGTGACGATAAAAGCCGGGAAGTCTTCGACCTCGATCTTCCAGACGGCTTCCATCCCGAGTTCCGGATATTCCAACACCTCGACTTTCTTGATGCAATCCTGCGCCAGCCGCGCAGCCGGTCCGCCGATGGAGCCGAGGTAGAAGCCGCCGTGCTTCTTGCAGGCTTCGCGCACGGCGCGCGAGCGGTTGCCCTTGGCAAGCATCACCATCGATCCGCCGAAAGACTGGAATTGGTCGACATAGGAATCCATGCGGCCGGCTGTGGTCGGACCGAAGGAGCCGGAGGCATATCCTACCGGGGTCTTGGCCGGGCCGGCGTAATAGACCGGGTGGTTCTTCATGTAATCAGGCATGCCTTCGCCTTTTTCCAGCCGTTCGCGGATCCTGGCGTGGGCAAGGTCGCGCGCGACGATAATCGTTCCCGTCAGGGACAGCCGTGTCTTGACCGGGTGCTTCGTCAGTTCGGCAAGGATCGCGGTCATCGGCTGGTTGAGATCGATACGGACCATCGAGTCCGATAGCTTCGACTCGTCGATTTCAGGCATGTACTTCGACGGATCCGTCTCCAGTTGCTCGACGAAGATGCCGTCGCGGGTGATCTTGCCCTTCGCCTGACGGTCGGCGGAGCAGGAGACGCCGAGACCGATCGGCAGCGAAGCGCCGTGGCGGGGCAGGCGGACGACACGCACGTCATGACAGAAGTACTTGCCCCCGAACTGGGCGCCGACGCCCATCTGTTGCGTCAGCTTGTGGATTTCCCTCTCCATCTCGATATCGCGGAAGGCATGGCCGCTGTCGGAGCCTTCGGTCGGCAGATCGTCGAGATAGCGCGTCGAGGCGAGCTTGACGGTCTTCAGGTTCATTTCGGCCGACGTGCCGCCGATGACGATCGCCAGATGGTAAGGGGGGCAGGCTGCCGTACCTAAGGTGAGGATCTTCTCCTTGAGGAAGTCGATCATCCGGTCGTGCGTCAAGAGCGACGGGGTGCCCTGATAGAGGAAGGTCTTGTTGGCCGATCCGCCACCCTTGGCGACGAATAGAAAGTCGTAGGAATCCGTGCCTTCCTCATAGATGTCGATCTGCGCCGGGAGATTGTTCTTGGTGTTCCTTTCCTCGAACATCTTGATGGGCGCCAGCTGCGAATAGCGCAGGTTCTTCTTCTCGTAGGCGTCCATGACGCCCTTGGCGAGAGCCGAGTAATCCTCTCCTTCGGTCCACACCCTGCGGCCCTTCTTGGCCATGATGATCGCCGTGCCGGTATCCTGACACATCGGCAGGATGCCGCCTGCGGCGATGTTGGCGTTCTTCAAGAGATCGTAGGCAACGAAACGGTCGTTGTCGGTTGCTTCCGGGTCCTCAAGGATCGAGGCGAGCTGCTTCAGGTGGCCGGGCCGCAGCAGATGGTTGATGTCGGCGAAGGCCGTTTCGGCGAGCAGGCGAATGCCTTCCGGCTCGACGGTCAGGATATCCTGTCCCTTGAAGCTGTCGACGGAGACGTAGTCGCTGCTGATCTTGCGGTATTGGGTGGAGTCTTTGCTGAGGGGGAAAAGATCGTCAGCCATCGAAGGACCTTTCATGCGGACCGAAATCGCAGATGGTCTATTCGGGCGCCTTCGCAATTGCAATAATTCTAAAACTTGTCTGTTTTAGTCATGAAAATCCATGAAGACATCGCCGCGAGGGCGGCGCTGTCTGCTATTTTGATGGGGCTCGGCGGCGGATTTACTTCGGGCCGATCATCGTTTCGGGACGGACGATCGTGTCATATTCCTCAACAGTGACGAGGCCGCTCGCCAATGCTTCTTCCTTCAGTGTCGTGCCGTTCTTGTGTGCCGTCTTGGCGATCTTGGCGGCATTGTCATAGCCGATCTTCGGGGCGAGCGCCGTGACCAGCATCAGCGACCGCTCGAGCCCAGCCTTGATGTTGTCCTCACGTGCCTCGATGCCGACGACGCAATTGTCGGTGAAGGAGACGGCGGCGTCGCCGAGCAGCTGTACCGACTGGAGAAAATTGTAGGCCATCATCGGATTGTAGACGTTGAGTTCGAAGTGGCCCTGGCTGTCGGCAAAGGTCAGCGCCGCGTTGTTGCCGAAGATATGAATGCAGACCTGGGTCAACGCTTCGCACTGGGTCGGATTGACCTTGCCGGGCATGATGGAAGAGCCGGGCTCGTTTTCCGGAAGGGCCAACTCGCCGAGGCCGGCGCGCGGGCCAGAGCCTAACAAGCGGATGTCGTTGGCGATCTTGAAGAGCGCGGCGGCGGCGGCATTGATGGCGCCATGGCTGAACACCATGGAGTCATGAGCGGCGAGCGCCTCGAACTTGTTCGGGGCGGTGACGAAAGGCAGGCCGGTGATCTCGGCGATCTCGTCTGCGACCTTTTCGGCAAAACCGCTCGGCGCGTTGAGGCCAGTGCCGACCGCGGTGCCGCCCTGGGCCAGTTCACAAAGACCGGGGAGCGTCAATTCAATGCGCTTGATCGCGGAGCCGACCTGCGCCGCATAGCCGGAAAATTCCTGGCCAAGCGTCAATGGCGTTGCGTCCTGCGTATGCGTGCGGCCGATCTTGATGATGTGGCTGAACTCGGTGACCTTCATGTCGAGCGCGGCGTGCAGGTGCTTCAGGCTCGGAAGCAGGTGCCGCACGATCTGCTCTGCGCAGGCGATATGCATCGCCGTCGGATAAGTGTCGTTCGACGACTGGCTCATGTTGACGTGATCGTTCGGATGCACCGGCTTTTTGGAGCCCATAACGCCGCCCATCAACTCGATGGCGCGGTTGGAGATCACCTCGTTGGCGTTCATGTTCGACTGTGTGCCGGAGCCCGTCTGCCAGACGACCAGAGGGAAGTGGTTGTCGAGCTTACCCTCGATGACTTCCTGTGCGGCACCAACGATGGCGTTCCCGATCTCCGGATTGAGCTGGCCAAGCGCCATGTTCGCGCGGGCCGCTGCCTGCTTGACGATGCCGAGGGCGCGGACGATCGAAAGCGGCTGCTTTTCCCAGCCGATCTTGAAATTGCCGAGCGAGCGTTGCGCCTGTGCACCCCAATATCGGTCATTTTGCACTTCGATCGGGCCGAACGTATCTGTTTCGGTGCGGGTGGAAGTCATGGCCATGCCTTTCTGTCGCGGTGCCTCTCAAAGATGTGGTCTTATAGGTCCGAAACGGGCCGAAGAAAACCGTCCAGGAATGCAAATATGAGTAGAATATTCATGTTAGTTTCTGGGATCCGTGATCTTTTAGACACGGCTGAATTTTTATCTTTCAGCGGCTTTTTGGCCACTGTGTCTGAAGGCAAAAATAAAGTAAAAAATTAACCAATAATTTCATAATTTTGTGTGAACTGCGGATCAACGGAAGGGTTTGTCGCGTTACTGTAGGTTGAGTTGGCTGAGGCTGGCGGCGGCGCCTGCTTTCTGCCATGTGACGCTCGCGCCGGATGAAACGAGTTCTGAGGCGGGTCTCGCCCGCGATTTTAAGACAGCATGACACTGGGACTGGATAAAAGCATGACATTCCTTTTGAAAGGTGCGGCTTCCGCACTCGCGCTTTCCTGCGGTATGGCTGCGATGGGTGTCGCGCCCGCGCATGCCTACACGTTGATGGATATGATCCGCGGGGATCGCGCTCGGACCCAGAGCACGATTGTCAATCCGAGGCCGTCCATTCCTTCGTTCCTTCAGTCGGCGCCGGATGCACCTCTGCCGAAGGTATCGAGCCCGCGCTACTATACCTACCAGCCCGATGCGATGCGCCTCGTCGATACCGGCAAATTCACGGATCCTGTGGTCACCGGAGCAGTCGCCGACGCGTCGGCTGCGACCGAGACCATGCCATCGGTCCAACGCCGCTTCCTCATCGAGGCAAAGGTGCGCGCCCCTGTCGAAGTTGCCAAGGCCCTTGAGGTCTATTACGGCGACGTGAAGAACCCGCTGGTTTGGCTCACCGGAACAGATGTCAACAATCGCGCCAAGGCGGCGATGGCCGTATTGGCGGATGCGGCGTCGATTGGCCTTGACCCGGCTGACTATGCCGTGCAGGTGCCGACTGAGGATCCGGCCAATCCGGATCCAGCAATCCGCGACCGCGCCCTGACGCAGTTCGAGCTGGAGCTTTCTGCCAAGGTGCTCGCGTATGTGCAGGACACCATTCGCGGCCGCCTCGACCCGAACAAGCTGTCCGGCTATCATGATTTCAGGCGCAAGGATGTGAACCTTGCCCCCGTTCTCAAGCTCGCCCGAATGAGCCCGGATACCGCTGCTTATCTCAGAAGCCGCACGCCGGATGGTTCGCAGTTTGTTGCGCTCGAAAGTGAATTGACGAAGCTGAGGGCCGAAGGCGCAGGTGACGACCGCATCGATATCGCCCTGAATGGGTTGCTTCGTCCCGGCGACAACTCTTCCGAAATCCCGAACATCGTCAAGGCCATCGACAAGCACGGTTCGGCTGCGCTGAAGGCCGAGCATGCGGCAACGCTTGGCGCATATGCGGGTAGCACCGAGTATTCGCCGGAGATCGTTGCGCTCGTCGAAGGTTTCCAAAAGGAACATGGACTGAAGCCGGACGGCGTCGTCGGCCAAGCGACGGTTCGCATCATGATCGGCGGCGACAGCAATGCTTCGAAGGTTGAGAAGTTGATCGTCGCCATGGAGCAGGCGCGCTGGTTGCCAGCCGATCTCGGCTCGCGTTACGTCTTCATCAACCAGCCTGCCTATATGGTTTACTACCACAACGACAACAAGGAACAGTTGTCGATGCGTGTCGTCGTTGGTCAGCCGTCGCACCAGACCTTTTTCTTCCAGGATCAGATCGAGACAGTCGAGTTTAACCCGTTCTGGGGCGTGCCGCAGTCGATCATCATCAACGAGATGCTGCCGCGGCTGCGCTCCGATCCGAGTTATCTGGACCGGATGGGTTATGAAGTAACCGTTGGCGGTCGCGCCGTGGCGTCGTCCGGCGTCGACTGGTACGGGTCGACGACCAACGTCTCCGTACGCCAGCCGCCGAGCGACGACAATGCGCTTGGCGAACTCAAGATCCTGTTCCCGAACGCCCATGCCATCTACATGCATGACACGCCCTCGAAAAGCTTCTTCAAGCGCGACATGCGGGCGCTCAGCCACGGTTGCGTGCGCCTTGCGGAGCCGCGTGCAATGGCAGCGGCCGTGCTGAATACGTCGGTCGAACAGATCGGCAAGGAGATCGCGACGGGCAAGAACCACGCAATCCAAGTTCCGCAGAAGATACCGGTCTACGTGGCTTACTTCACGGCCTGGCCGAACAAGGATGGTGTCGTGCAATATTTCGACGACGTGTACGGCCGTGACGTCTATGTGCAGAAAGCATTCGATGCCACGACGAAGGCACGTGGCGCTCAGATCTGACCGCGCCGAGAGGGCGATATGAAAAAGGCGGCCGTTGAGCCGCCTTTTTTCGTTGTGCGCGAGGCATGGCGCGCACAAGGCGCCGCGTTTACGGATTGCGGCGTCGAGCGTGGCGAGGTTCAAGGGGAAGCTAAAGGCGGCCTTCCGGACGGGGCGCGGTCGCGCCCTGGTGCCACCATCAAAGACCTCACCCCGATCCTGCGTGGCTGGATTGCCTATTTCCGGCTGACCGAAGGCAAGGGGATCCTTGAGGAGCTGGATGGCTGGCTGCGGCGCAGGTTGTGCTGCATCCTGTGGCGGCAATGGAAGGAACCGGCCACGCGGGCCATGCGGTTGATGCAGCGGGGTCTGACGGAACAGCGTGCATGTGGATCGGCCTGCAATGGCCGCGGCCCCTGGTGGAATGCCGGGGCCCGCCACATGAACGATGCCTTCCGCAAGGCCTTCTTTGACCAACTCGGGCTGATCTCTCTCCAGCAGGAACTCAGACGTCTAAACAACGCTTCATGAACCGCCCTGTACGGAACCGTTCGCACACGGGTGTGGGAGGAGGGGGCTCCCTCCTACCCGATTGTCTCAGCCTACTGCGGCAGTCGGTCTTGCAGCAAAGTCCGCGATCAACTCGTCCACGAGCGCAGGCGTGAGCTCCTTGAAATGTGCGATCACACGGGTCGGCCCGAGTGTCTCGACGGGAACGTCGGAATAGCCGAATGGCACAGCGATCGAGGGCACCCCGGCATTTCGGGCAACGAGAATGTCGTTGGCGCTGTCGCCGATCATGACGGTGTTGCCGGCGTCGCCGCCGGCGCGCTCGATGGTTCCGAGGAGGTGCTGGGCGTCCGGTTTTCTGACCGTGAATGTATCGCCGCCGGTAATGGCGTCGAAATAGTGGGTGAGTTCAAGCTTCTCGATCAGGCTGCACGCCAGACCTTCGAGCTTGTTGGTGCAAACGGCAAGCTTGCAGCCCGCGCTCTTCAGTTGGTCCATTGCGTCGACTAGGCCCGGGTAGGGTACCGTGCGTCCAGGCATGTTGTTGGCATAGTAAGTGATGAACCGGTCGAGTAGAGCTGGGAGTTGCTCAGGCTGCAGCCCGTGCCCCCGAAGGTTGCAAGCCCGCTCGATCATGACCTTGGCACCGTGTCCGACCAGATGCGTGAGGTCGTCATAGCTGACTGGCGCCATGCCGAGCTCGGCAATCGTATGGTTTATACTTTCGACCAGATCGGAGTGAGTATCGAGCAGTGTTCCGTCGAGATCGAATACAACGAGGGCAGGGGTCAAGGATTCCGCCTTTCAGAAATGATGTTATCAGGCCGTAGGTGATGAGGACGGCAAAAGCAACGTTTCGCGGCAAAGGCGACCAGTTGCAGATGCCCACGGCTTTTCGAAAATCATTACGCTATTTTGGCTTTCGTTTGGCAAGCGAGCCGTGTAAACAGCACATCCAACGCAATAATCGGAGTCAGCGGCGCATGGATGCCCGCGAAATGAAGATCAAGGCCGCCGAGGCCGCACTCGCTCATGTCGAATACGGCATGCGACTTGGAATCGGAACCGGGAGTACTGCCGAGGAGTTCGTTCGGCTGCTTGCGGAGAAGGTTTCAACCGGTTTCAAGGTCGAAGGAGTGCCAACGTCCGAACGCACGGCAAGGCTTTGCGTCGAGCTCGGCGTGCCGCTGAAGTCACTCGATGAACTGCCGGAACTCGATCTGACGATCGATGGCGCGGACGAGGTCGATTCCGACCTGACGCTCATCAAGGGGGGCGGTGGTGCGCTACTGCGCGAGAAGATCGTTGCTGCGGCATCTCAGCGCATGATCGTCATTGCCGACGAAAGCAAACTGGTCGCGACGCTCGGCGCATTTCCACTGCCGATCGAGATAAATCCGTTCGGGTTGGTCTCCACGCGCATGGCAATCGAAAAGAAGGCCTCCAAACTGGGGTTGAGCGGCAGCCTGACGCTGCGCCAATCCGGTGGCGAAGACTTCATGACGGACGGCGGCCACTACATCATCGATGCATCTTTTGGCCGCATTCCTGATGCAGAGGCGCTTTCAAACGAGCTGAATTCAATACCCGGAGTCGTTGAACACGGGCTTTTTCTCAATATGGCGGCACTTGCGATCATTGCGGGTCCAGCAGGTGCACGCACGCTGCGGGCGAATAGGTAACAGGAGCATTGAAACTCATGATTAAATTTGCAGGTCTTGGCCGTTTTGCTGCTGCGACCGTTATTCTTTCGGGCGTCGCATTCGGCTCTGCCGCACACGCGCAGGAGGCTTCTCCGGAGCAGCTGAAGGCGGCGCGCGCTGCCATCGATGCAATCGGCGCCACCGCACAGTTCGACAACATCCTGCCGGGTCTCGCTGAGCGTCTGAAGGCCGATCTCATCCAGGATTCGCCGAACTACCAAGATGCGATCACCGCTGAGGTCGACAAGCAAGCCCTTGCCCTTGCTCCGCGTCGCGCCGACCTCGAGAAGGAAGCCGCGTTGACCTATGCCAAGGCATTCTCTGTCGAGGAACTCAACGCGATCGCCGAGTTCTACAACTCGCCGGTTGGCAAGAAGCTGCTGAAGGATGGCCCGATCGCATCGCGCGAGACGGTGAAGGCTGCCGACATCTGGGCGCAGGGAATTTCTCGCGACCTGCAGAAGCAGACGAGCACTGAGCTCAGCAAGGTCATTAAGGCGCCGCCACCGGCAGTTGATCCGGCCAACCCAGCCGCAACGACCGCGCCGAAGGCTGCGACGCCGGCGGCAAAGCCGAAGCCGTAAGCGGACGTCGATAAGAGATAGAAAAAGCCCGGCATCGTCCGGGCTTTTGTTTTTGCGACGGTCGATACTATATCACCTTCACCTCACAGCCGATTCCAGCCGGAGTTTTTCATGACATCCTACGATTACGATCTCTTTGTCATTGGCGGGGGCTCAGGCGGCGTGCGAAGCGCCCGCGTTGCAGCCTCGCTTGGTAAGAAGGTCGCGATTGCAGAGGAGTACCGCTACGGCGGAACATGCGTGATCCGTGGCTGCGTGCCCAAGAAGCTTTTCGTGTACGCGGCTCAGTTCCACGAGCACTTCGAGGATGCCGCCGGTTTCGGCTGGACAGTCGGCGAGAGTTCGTTCGATTGGAAGAAGCTGATTGCCGCCAAGGACAACGAGATCGCGCGCCTGGAAGGGCTCTACAAGAAGGGGCTTGCGGGCGCCAACGCCGAGATCCTGGAAACGCGCGCCGAGCTGGTCGATGCCCACACGGTTCGACTGATCAACACCGGCAAGACGGTGACCGCCAAGACGATCGTGATCGCGACCGGTGGGCGGCCGAACCCGCATGCGGCCTTGCCGGGGAATGACCTCTGCATTTCGTCGAACGAGGCCTTCGATCTGGAAGAACTGCCGAAGTCGATCGTGATCGCCGGTGGCGGTTACATCGCGGTGGAATTTGCCAATATCTTCCACGGCCTCGGCGTCGAGACGACGCTAATCTACCGTGGCGCCGAGATCCTGTCGCGCTTCGATCAGGACCTTCGCCAGGGGCTGCACGAGGCGATGGCCGCCAAGGGCATTCGCATTCTCTGCCACGACACGCTGCAGAAGGTTTCGAAAGAGAACGGCCGTCTTTCGGTCGGGACGCTGAAGAACGGCACGCTGGCGGCCGATGTCGTCATGCTGGCGCTTGGACGCATCCCCAATACGGAAGGCCTTGGCCTGGAAGCCGCCGGCGTGAAGACCGACGAGCGTGGAGCGGTGGTCGTCGACGAGTATTCGCGCACCAGCGTCCCGAATATCTATGCGCTCGGCGATGTCACCGACAGGGTACAGTTGACGCCGGTGGCGATCCACGAGGCGATGTGCTTCATCGAGACCGAGTACAAGGATAACCCGACCAAGCCGGATCACGACACGATCGCAACGGCGGTATTCTCGCAGCCGGAGATCGGCACCGTCGGGCTGACCGAGGAAGAGGCGAGCAAGCGCTACAAGGAGCTCGAGGTCTATCGCGCCCAGTTTCGGCCGTTGAAGGCAACGCTGTCGGGGCGGGGCGAGAAGATGATCATGAAGCTGATTGTCGACGCTTCCAGTCGCAAGGTCGTCGGTGCGCACATCCTCGGCCACGATGCCGGAGAAATGGCTCAGATCCTCGGCATCACTTTGAAGGCCGGCTGCACCAAGGACGATTTCGACCGGACCATGGCGGTGCATCCGACGGCAGCCGAAGAACTCGTCACAATGTATGCGCCGAACTATCGCATTCGGGACGGCGTTCGCGTTTAACGCCGATCAGCTGGTGATGCGGGGCATGCGGATGACCTTCAGGAACAGTGCCTGCATGGCGTCCGTGATCCCCTGTGTAGGCGTGACTTCGAAATAGAGACCGGGTGAAGCGCAGCTCTGCATCTTCGTCGGGATTTCGCTCTGGAAAGGCTTGATCCAGGTGTTGTACCAGCTGTTCTTCGGCAGCGGCAGGTAGGTCGTGTAGAGTACTGCGATCTTGACGCCCCGATCTTTCAGCGGCTTGCAGAAGGAAATGTCGATTGGCTCCTGGCAACGCTCGCCGGTCTTCGGTTTCGTGCAGTTCGACTTCTTGCTGTCACCGACACCGTCGGACACGAAGAACAGAATCTTCTGCGGCTGGGCCTCGGTGCTGCCATCTCCCGGTGTTGAAATGATCTTATTCATCTGTGTCAGTGAGTTGTCGAAGCTCGTCTGCTGATCGTTGTTGTAGCCCTGTCTCGGAATCGACATCAGAGTGACAGCGTTCGTGTATGTCGCGACCTTGTCGAGGTCCGTAATCGGCGCTGAAATTGTGGTCAGGTTCGCGTCTTCCGCCTTCTTGCCGAACGTGTAGACACCCATTCTGAACTGGTTGTCGGACTGGCGTTCGTTTTTTGCCGTTTCGGTCAGTTTTTGCGTAGCTTGGCGAACCACGTCGACGCGTAAGGTGACGCCATTGTTGCGGGCGATATTGTAATAGCTGTTCTTGTCCTCGACACCAGCTTCCGACACGATGTGGCAGGCAAAGGCACAGGTATCCGGAGTCTTCTGTTCCATGATAGCGACATCGGCCGGTGTCGCGCCGACGCCCATCGACGGCGTGTTGTCGAGCAGGATATAGAAATCCATGAAGGAGGCCGTCTGAAACATGGCCGTGGCGGTGCCAGATATTTCTACACTTTTCCGGCCAAAGATCTGCATGAACGACGTCGGGACTTGTGCGGTGAAGGTCACAGAGGAGTTGAGCTTGTTGGACGCGCGGCTCACCTGAACGTCAACGGCTACATCGCTTGCCGTCAGCTCACCCTGCATCTGCGCGACGAAAATGTTTCGCGCATCGTCTTTTCCGACCGAGATCGGGCCATCGCTTGTCATCTTCATTGCGGCGGTGGTTGCGGCCGACTTTGCCGCGATTGCGCCGACGGCTGCGGCGTCGGCGGCCGCGTAGAGCTGCGTGCGCAAGCTCAGCGCGTGGGCGAAGTCTACGGCCACGCCCGCCGAGCCGATGAGCGGCACCATCAAAATAGCCGTCAATAGACCGAAATTGCCGGAACGGTCAGTGCAGAAACGATACAAGCTGCGCACGAAATCAATCCCACGGTTCCACCTGCCATCGGTGCTCAAGCGGGAGTCATCATGACGCGCCATTAGAATTGAGGGTGTTTCTAAGGTATAAGCCTAAATTAGATACAAACTGTCTTGGTTTCTCGACCGTTAAATTGCGCGCCTATTGTTTGAAAACGCGCCGCGGAATTCCTTTATATCGCCTGTTGTTGGTCGATTGAATCAGTAACGCCAAAGAGCGGAACGCCGCTATGCAAGATGGCGCTAAAGGTTTATAAGCCGCGCAACATTTTTAGGACGGAACATCCGGACGGACCGGATGCGGAAACAGGTGAGTGAGATGGCACAGAATTGGACTCCGAGCAGTTGGCGGCAAAAACCGATCCAGCAGGTTCCGGACTATCCGGACCAGACGGCGTTGGCAGCAACGGAAGCCCAGCTCGCATCCTATCCCCCGCTCGTCTTTGCAGGTGAAGCGCGCCGGTTGAAGAAGCATCTCGCCAACGTTGCTGAAGGCAACGGTTTCCTCTTGCAAGGCGGGGACTGTGCCGAGAGTTTCGCCGAGCATGGTGCAGACAATATCCGCGACTTCTTCCGTGCCTTCCTGCAGATGGCCGTCGTGCTGACGTTCGGTGCGCAACTGCCGGTCGTCAAGGTTGGCCGCATCGCCGGCCAGTTTGCCAAGCCGCGCTCTTCCGGCATTGAGACGCAGGACGGCGTATCGCTGCCGAGCTACCGCGGCGACATCATCAACGGCATCGAGTTCACTGAGGAAGCACGCATCCCGAACCCGGAGCGTCAGGCCATGGCATATCGCCAGTCGGCTGCCACGCTGAACCTGCTGCGCGCCTTCGCGATGGGTGGCTATGCCAACCTGGAGAATGTGCATCAGTGGATGCTTGGCTTCGTCAAGGATAGCCCACAGGGCGAGCGCTACCGCAAGCTTGCCGGTCGCATCAGCGAAACGATGGACTTCATGAAGGCCATCGGCATCACCTCGGAAAACAATCCTAGTCTGCGCGAGACGGATTTCTTCACCAGCCACGAAGCGCTGCTGCTTGGCTACGAGGAAGCATTGACCCGCGTCGACTCTACATCCGGCGACTGGTACGCGACGTCAGGCCACATGATCTGGATCGGCGACCGTACGCGTCAGGCCGACCACGCGCATGTCGAATACTGCCGCGGCATCAAAAACCCGATCGGCCTCAAGTGCGGTCCGTCGCTGCAGGCCGACGATCTGTTGAACCTGATCGACATCCTCAATCCGCAAAATGAAGCGGGCCGGTTGACGCTGATTTGCCGCTTCGGCCACGATAAGGTTGCCGAGCATCTACCGCGTCTTATCCGCGCAGTCGAGCGGGAAGGTCGCAAGGTCGTGTGGTCCTGCGATCCGATGCACGGCAATACGATCACGTTGAACAACTACAAGACCCGCCCGTTCGAGAGGATCCTGTCGGAAGTCGAGAGCTTCTTCCAGATTCATCGCGCCGAGGGCTCGCATCCGGGCGGTATCCACATCGAGATGACCGGCAAGGATGTGACCGAATGCACAGGCGGCGCCCGCGCGGTGACGGCTGAAGATCTGCACGATCGCTACCACACGCATTGCGACCCGCGTCTCAATGCCGATCAGGCGCTGGAGCTTGCCTTCCTGCTGGCCGAGCGCATGAAGGGTGGCCGCGACGAAAAGCGGATGGCCGTCAACGGCTAATAAAACAAGATGGACAAAAAAAGCCCGGTTGATGCCGTCCGGCTGATGCCGGGCTTTTTTATTGGGCAAGGACGGATTGTTGGCAGCAGGCGTCAGGTGGCACGCACGTCGGCCTCGCCGATCTTGATGCCGAGCGTCTCCGCTGCCATCTGGCATGGGCAGCTATGCGACGATTGGTGGTGTGTGCTAGCGGATTTGGCCGGCCGCCCAGTGGATGGCGCTGTCCAATTCGGCGAATTTCGCGGAACTGCCAGTAGAAATAGTCTTCGATGAATATGCGCGAGAGCCACAATGCGCCGCGGTTGCGGGGACTTTCCCAGCCAAGCAGGTTATCGGTTTCGGCTTTCTTGAACATCCGCTTCAGATTGGTGAGGGAGATGCCGAATTCATTGGCGATTTCGCTGATGCTCACGCCTTTGAGCAGAATGCGGTCGTGTTCCCGCGCGTCGTTGGGGAGGCGACTGATTAGATCGTGCAGCACGAGGCCGCCGACATCGGACCAGAGAAAGTGGCCGATACTGCTCCGTGGCTCCTTCCAGATCGGTTCCTGGATGAGAGCACGCGCAGCACGCGGCTGCGCGAGATGAAAGAGCCGGGGGCTGTCTGCAGTCAGCTTTGCACGATTGCCGCCATCGAGTTGATCGAGGCAGGCCATATGCCCCTGGAACCAGGACGCCATGGCCTCCTCGCTGAGTTCGGTCGTTTCGAGGCGACGGAGGCGCCGATCGGGCGTTTCATCAGGAGCATCCCGTAGAAATTTGTAGGCGATGAGTTCGGCAAGAAACGAGGCCGCGGTATTTTTGCTGGCGAGGTCAAACTCCTTGGCGACCTGCATCATGCGACCGGCCGTGAGCCCTGAAACGGGATTGCCTCGATCGCGTCCGGTATGCATGGCGAACAGCGTTTGTGTCAGCAGCCACTTTTGATGCGAAGCGGCGAGGCGGGCAAGACGAGGAGCGCGCTTGTAAATGCCGATAAGATGGAGCGCTATCTGGCGTTCGATCGACAGAAACAGGGGGTGATCAAGAATTTCCTCGCGTGTATGCGGTCGGCCAGTGAGCATCGTCTCGTACGGTCGGTCGGATTGGTTCCAATTGCTCCTCTTACATTTGTGACGGTGTTTCAATGCGAGACTTGGTTAGCGGATCGTTAATCGGTCGGTATAGTTAAATTCAAGCGATCCCCGATCGTTCCATCAACTGGGCAGGCGCTGATTCAGTCGCTCGATGTCTTCGCGCAGTGCTGCAATTTCGGTGAGCACACGCATATCTATCTTCTGATGTAGAGAAAGAACTTCCAGTTCAGCTTTGAGATTGACTTCGTAGTCTTTCGCCGCCTCGAAGCGATCGCGCTCTGCTTGCCGGTTCTGCGACATCATGATGATGGGAGCCTGGATTGCGGCAAGCATCGAGAGCACGAGATTGAGGAAGATAAAGGGATAGGGATCGAAGGCGCGTGTGAGTAGTACGACCGTATTTACGACGCACCAGAAGACCAGGAACAAGAAGAAGGCGACAATGAACGACCATGAGCCGCCGACGCGGGCAATCGAATCCGCAAGGCGCTGTCCGGTGGATGATTCCGCCTGCAAGGCCGCATTGATGTCGGTCGAGATTATCTTACGCTCATGGGCTTTTGCGAGAACGCGCTTCTCGATCTCACCGAGTTCGTCAACAGGTTTGTCGAAGTGATGGTGGATGAAGTCCGATAGATTATGCATGGCTAACTCCGAATGCTAGATCGCTCGGGCGCCAGTATTCCGTAATGTTTTCAAATTGCAATGCGGGCTTGTGCCGCTCTCTTACGTGCCTTGCGCATACAGCCGGGCATGCTGTGGGAAGAAGCGGCCGAGCGTCTGAGCCTTGCCAAACATGATGTCGTGCTGGAGATATCGATAGTCCCGTACGAGAGGATCGAGGTTCTTCGGCTTCAGGACCCAATCGGGCGACGGCGTGTTGTCACGCGCAATCAGTTGGTAACGATCGATGACACTGTACTTCTTCCGCACGCGGCCGAGAAAGCCGGTGTAGTAGGGATGCTCGAAGCCTGCGAACTTCAAGAGATGGTAGGGCAGCAGCGATGGGCTGATCGTGCCGACGTCCTTCTTGCTGCCTTTCTTGTTGGACCAGATGACGAGCGGCGTCTCGTGTTCCTGCTTCATGACGCTGACCGATGCCTTACGCGTGGCAACCTGGTCCGGCATGTAGCCGGTCGCCATATAGACGTTGCCGAGCGGCGGAAGGTGATCGCCCCAGAGGACGATGATCGTCTCGCGATCGCGCTTCTCGGCCCAATTCATCAGCATCTTGAGGCTGTCGTCGGCTTCCTTGATCCCCTGCGTGTAGGTGGCCAGCGTGGCCCGGTCCGCATCGTTCAGGTTGCCCTTGATGTCGACGGTGTTGTGTACGTAACGGTTCGGCTCGTAGGGACCATGTCCCTGCAGGGTGACACCAAAGAAGAAGAACGGACGATCAATACCGTCGGCCTCGCGCATGATCTCCTTCATAAGGGACTCGTCCGAAGCGAAGATGCCCCTCTTTTCCATCGGAGGCATGGTTTCTTCAGAGCGGAACTGCTCGAAACCGAAGTCCTTGTAGACTTCGTTGCGGTTCCAGAACCAGCCGCTGAATGGATGAAGTGAGCGGGCGGCATAGCCTTCGCCGCGGAAGAACGTGGCGAGCGAGGGAACATCGCGACGGATGTATTGCTGATAGGGGATGCTGCCATATGGGAGGAAGGCATTGGAAAAGCCTGTCAACGCCTCGAATTCGACGTTGGCGGTCATGCCGCCGAACTCCGGTGAGAATACATGGCCAGACTGCTCGGCGCGAATAGTCGGCATGGGATCGGGCGACAGGCTCAGCGTCTTCAGTCGGGTCGGATCCCAGAACGATTCACTCATCAGCATGATCACGTCGGGCTTTTCTCGTGGGCCGCTGAGATAGCCGTAGTTGCGGCCGGGGATAGCATCAAGCGCCTGCGTACCGAAGCCGGCCGGTGCTGCAACGTCGGCCATCGGAATATTGAAGATGAAGGCGAGGATGAAGCCGTTGCTCCGGTAGTTTTCCTTCTGGTCCCACATCATCGGGACCACCTGAAGGCGGTCACGGATGAAGGAATACTGTGAATAGTCCATCAATGACCCGAAAGTCGCGATAACGGGCAGGCCGACGCACAGGTGGCGGAGGCGAGAGGTCCTTGAGAGTTTCGGGAAGTTGCGCCAGGCGAAGCGCCAGAGGATGACAAGCGCGCCAGCGGAAAGGGCAATGCCGACAACCATCGCAACGGCAGTCCAGGGGCGGTCGCGCACCATGACAGGAAGCAGTTCCATGATCTGGCGCCCGAAAAGAACGTCGGATGGATAAAGGGGGTCCGTGAGGTAATGCTGCTTCTGGTTGGAGACAATGGCGGGAACGAAGACCAGCGGGAGAACGATCAATGCCGAAATGAATTGTCTTCCCAAGGCGGCATCGAGCGACAGCATCAGGACAGTCAACATTACAACGGTCGTCATTCCGGGACGCGCCGGCGATATCAGGAATTCGCGCACGTCGGCCAGCCCATCGCGGGCAATTATCTCGACGGCGGCCGTAGCAAAGAGAGCAAGCAGGGCGCAAAGAGCGACGCCGAGCGCTGTGCGTATAGCAGGCGACCGGACGCTTCCTCCGAAATCGGTGGAAAGCGACGCAAAGCGCGCTGCCACTGCAGACCTCATTACCAACGCGATCAACCGGAAAACTCCAACGTCATAAAAGCTTCACCGAACTGTCACATCCTCGTCATGAACGCTAGATGAACCGTTAGGTTTCCCGCATTTGTGATTAGTGGATAAGGCGCCGGTCGCCCAAGAGACACGTCCTGTGGTGCAAGCTGGCCTGGTGCATTTGCTTGTGCTGAGTGGCGGGCCGTCGTAGGTCTGACGGAGTCGATGTCAGGAGGATTCAGATTGCGCAGTTCCGTCGAGATCTACAACATCAGGACAGGCGAGGCGCGCGTCGTCTGGCAAACCACGCAACTCGTGGAGGCGCCGAACTTTTCACCCGACGGTAGCTATCTTCTGCTGAACGGTGACGGTCTTCTGTACCGTCTGGCGCTTGACGGTTCGGGCAAGGTCGAAAAGGTCGATACCGGCTTTGCCACGGCCTGTAACAATGATCATGGCATTTCGCCTGATGGCCGTCAGATCGTCATTTCCGATAAGACTGAGTTCGGTAAGTCGACGATTTATGTGCTACCCGCCGAAGGCGGCACGCCGCGTCTGGTGACGCAAAATCAGCCGTCCTACTGGCATGGCTGGTCGCCCGACGGGAAACAACTGGCCTATTGCGGCATCCGCAACGACGTATTCGATATCTACACGATCTCCGTGGACGGCGGCGAAGAAAAGCGGTTGACGCACGGCGAGGTGCGCAATGACGGGCCGGATTATTCAGCCGACGGCCAGTGGATCTACTTCAATTCCAGCCGCACCGGCCTCATGCAGATCTGGCGCATTCACCCGGATGGGACCGGCCTCGAGCAGATCACCAGCGACAATTGTGGGAATTGGTTTGCTCATCCGTCGCCAAACAACGATAAGGTCCTGATCCTTTCCTACGATCCCGACGTCTTCGACCACCCGCGCGATCTCAATGTACGGCTGCGGCTGATGGACATGGATGGGGGCAAGCTGACAACACTCTTCGATCTCTTCGGCGGGCAGGGAACGATCAACGTGCCGAACTGGTCGCCGTCGGGCGATGAGTTCGCCTATGTGCGTTACTACCCAGTCTCTGTGTGAGGGATTGCATCGCGTGATTTTTGCCGGCATAGACCCTTCCGTCGGGTGCCCGTCTTAGGCGGGAGAATCGGGAATTCGGTGTGAGACCGAAACGTGCCCAACGCTGTAAGGCTGACGACTGCCGCAACACGCCACTGGTCCAGTACCGGGAAGGCGCGGCAGTCGGATGACGCCAAGTCAGAAGACCGGCCCGACATCATAGACTGACCCGCGTGGACGGCGGGCGGTTGTGTTGTTGGGGATTGACGATGCGACCAGACCATTCAGGCTCCCTGTCGGGAGCTGCAGCCTTTTCGACCGAGGACCGCGACGCCGTCTACAGGGCGATTTCGACGCGCCGTGACGTGCGTTCGGAGTTTCGCCCGGATCCCATACCCGACGACGTCGTCAGCAGGCTTTTGACGGCTGCGCACCACGCCCCGTCTGTTGGATTCATGCAGCCCTGGAACTTCGTCCTGGTGCGCGATCAGCAGATGAAGGAGGCTGTTTGGCAGGCGTTCGATCGCGCTAATCGCGAGGCCGGCGAGATGTTTCAGGGGGAGCGACAGCAGCTCTACCGGTCGCTGAAGCTGGAGGGCATCCGAGCCGCACCGCTCAGCATTTGCGTCACCTGTGATCCCGATCGCTGCGGTGATGTCGTTCTCGGACGGACCCACAACCGGCGAATGGACTCCTACTCCACAGTCTGCGCCGTGCAGAATTTGTGGCTGGCAGCGCGTGCCGAAGGCGTCGGGGTCGGCTGGGTGAGCATCTTTCACGAGTCCGATATCAAGGGGATTCTCGGCGTTCCGGAGCGGGTGGAGATCGTTGCCTGGCTGTGCCTAGGTTACGTCGATCAGCTCTATGACCAACCGGAACTGGCGGTCAAAGGATGGCGCCAGCGCCTGCCGCTGGAGGAGCTTGTGTTTATGGATCGTTGGGGCAAGTCTGCAGACTAGGCAGCGACTATTGCTGCGGCTGGGGACCTGGCTTTGCCGGGTTCTTGAGGTCGATCGTGCCTTGGTCGCCCGCCAGGAACTGCGGACCGATCTGACGGACCTTGTTTGCCGGGTCGTAAGGCCTGTCCGGCACCTGTGGCAGCGGAACCGCGGGTGCTGCGGTCGGGCTCTTGGTCTCGGGCTTCTTGGTTTCGATCGTGGTGATCGACCCCTGCGGCGGTTCGCTGATCGTTTGGCTTTTTCGCATCCGCTCGTAGTAGGCGTTTAGATCGCAGCTGCAGGACGATCTTTCGCCGGGCTTGCGGTTCTTGTAGGCGAAGGCATTCGGCATGGCGCTGTAGGGCGCGCCTGTCGCCGCGGAGATCATCTGCGATGTCTCCGTGCTGGAGACGTCATGATAGAAGAGCTCGGTGTCGATGCCGGGACACATCTTCGAGCAGGTGTCGGCATCGCGGGCAAAGTCCTGGGATGTTGCGTTCGAGCTCAACGGAAAAAAGCCGCCGTCACAGCTTCGCACGCAGACGGTGTTCAGATGAGAGAGCGGCGACATGCCCGGGAGACCATAGCGGCGCCGGCTGGGATCACGACCCAACGGAATGAACGTGTCGCTTCGCAGCGCCTGATCTTCGATACTCGGTGGCTGCGCATACCCTTCGGCGCTGTCGGCGGGCCATTGTTCCTCGTTGCAGCCATTGTCATCGAGTGCGGCAAGAAGTTCGTTCCTCGTGCGGACATCCTCGCTCTGACCGCGCAGTTCGTCGCGACGCTGCTGGAGATAGCGGATATTGTCGACCATCTTGGATTCTGCGCGCTCGAGTTCCCCGCAGTATCCGTCATCGTCGCCGATCACCACCATGCTGCCGCTCGTGCAGCCGCTCTGGCGCAGATCGCTGCGGACCTTGCGAAGCTCAAGGTTCTGCTCTGCGATAGCGCTGGCGTACTTGCGCACCTCGGACGTGCTGCCGATGATCTGCGGCAGGTCGGCAAGGCGGGCGCGCAGATCGCCACAGATTGCCGGCATCTGGGCGTAGCTCGGGCCGGTCAAAGTAAATGCGGCTATGAGTGACAGAATCCAGCGGTTCAAGGCATCGTCCCATCGATGAGCAAATAGCAGGGTCGTCTGGCGCGGCTTTTTCGCCGCGCCTTCATTGCTAGCTCGTTTGTCTTAACGAGCTGCGGTCAGAATCCTACCGCATTTTCTCGATCTGCGGCAAATCACGCCGGTTGTGAAGCCTCCACGACGGCGAGGGCGGCCATGTTGACTACGCCGCGGGAAGTGACGGACGGCGCCAGGATGTGCGCGGGCAGCGCTGCACCAAGCAAGATCGGCCCGACGTGCAACCCGTCGATCATCGACTTTACGACGCCGAGCGTGATGTTGGCTGCATCGAGGTTCGGGAAAACCAGCAGGTTTGCTTCGTCGTGCAGGGTCGTGTCGGGCATGACGCGCTTGCGCAGGGCGTCGGAGATCGCGCTTTCGCCGTGCATTTCGCCGTCGACTTCGAGATCCGGCGCCGCCTCACGCACGAGCTTGAGAGCGGCACGCATCTTCGTCGCGCTCTCGGACTCACGCGAACCGAAATTCGAATGGGATACGAGGGCAGCTCGCGGCGTGATGCCGAAGCGCTTGATTTCCTCGGCGGCAAGAACAGCGGACTCCGCAATCTCCTCCGCAGTCGGATTAAAGGTGACGTAGGTGTCGGTGAAGAAGGCGGCACCGCGCTGCGAGATCAGCAGGCTGAGCGCCGAGAAGTCGCACACGTCGTGTCGCTTGCCGATGATCTGGCGAACGTCGCGCAGATGTTTCTCGTAGCGGCCCTCCAGCCCACAGATGAGCGCATCTGCCTCACCCCGCTTCAGGGCCAGGGCGCCGATGACAGTCGTGTTGGTACGAACGATGGTACGGGCTGCCTCCGGAATGACGCCGCGACGTCCAACGAGCGAGAAGTAGAGATCGACATATTCGCGGAAGCGTGGATCGTCTTCCGGGTTGATGACATCGAAATCGGCCAGTGGACGAATGCGTAGGCCGTAGCGCTTTAGGCGAGTCTCGATGACTTGCGGGCGACCGATCAGGATCGGTTTGGCAATTCCTTCTTCCAGCAGGACCTGTGCGGCGCGCAACACCCGCTCGTCCTCGCCTTCGGAGAAGATCACGCGCTTGCGCTCGGCATTCTTCGCCGCGGCAAAGATCGGCTTCATGATGAAACCGGAGCGGAAGACGAAACGGTTGAGCTGGTCGAGGTAGGCGTCGAAGTCGCTGATCGGGCGCAGGGCGACACCGCTCTCGGCGGCTGCCTTCGCGACGGCCGGGGCGATGCGCAGGATCAGGCGCGGGTCGAAAGGCGAGGGAATCAGGTAGTTCGGGCCGAAGACCGGCGTTTCACCCGAGTAGGCGCGTGCGGCGACGTCGGAAGGTTCCTCGCGCGCAAGTGCTGCGATGGCGCGCACGGCCGCCATTTTCATTTCTTCGTTGATCGTCACTGCGCCGCAATCGAGCGCGCCGCGGAAAATATAGGGGAAGCAGAGAACGTTGTTCACCTGGTTCGGGAAGTCGGAACGGCCGGTGCAGATCATGGCATCGGGGCGCGCGGCGCGAGCGAGATCGGGCATGATCTCGGGCGTCGGGTTGGCGAGCGCCATGATCAGCGGGTTTTCGGCCATCTGCGCCAGCAGTTCCGACTTCAGCACGCCGGCGGCGGAAAGTCCAAGGAAGACGTCGGCACCGCCGATGTTTTCGGCGAGTGTGCGTGTGTCGCTCTTCTGCGTGTAGACGCTCTTCCATTCGTCCATCAATTCGGTGCGGCCTTCGTAGACGAGGCCCTCGATGTCATGGACCCAGATGTTTTCCCGCTTGGCGCCGAGCGTGACGAGGAGATTGAGGCAGGCAAGGGCGGCAGCACCGGCACCCGAGGCGACGATCTTGACCTCGTCGATCTTCTTGTTCGCCAGTTCCAGACCATTGAGGATGGCGGCGGCAACGATGATGGCGGTGCCATGCTGGTCATCGTGGAAGACCGGGATCTTCATGGTTTCGCGCAGCTGACGCTCGATCTCGAAACATTCCGGTGCCTTGATGTCCTCGAGATTGATGCCGCCGAAGGTCGGCTCGAGCGAGGCGACGGTCGACACCATCTGCTCGACGCTCGATGCATCGACCTCGATGTCGAAGACGTCGATGTTGGCGAACTTCTTGAAGAGGACGGCCTTGCCCTCCATGACCGGCTTCGATGCCAACGGGCCGATATTGCCGAGGCCGAGAACGGCCGTACCGTTGGAAATGACCGCTACGAGATTTGCGCGAGACGTATAGTCGGCGGCCGTCTCGGGATTGTCGCGGATCGCCAGGCAGGGCGCTGCAACGCCCGGAGAATAGGCGAGTGCCAGGTCGCGCTGGTTGCCGAGCGGCTTGATCGCCTGGATTTCGAGCTTGCCCGGACGCGGATAGCGATGGAAGTAGAGCGCCTGCTCGTCGAGACTTCCACCTGCCAGATTTTTTTCCGTCTTGGACTTTTCCTGATGATCCATCATCGCCTCCGGGCTGCCGCATGCTGTCTTTGAACTGCCTTCAATACATCAAACGGGGTGGCGGAACAGTCGGAATTTCCGTTCGAAATGCGAAAACAGCGCAAATCTGCCGCGGCCGCGGCGAGGCTCGATGGAAACCGGGAAAATCAGCCGTAGCGCCGGCATGTCATCTTCCTGAAACACGACTCTGGTTTTGGAAGGGCAGGTGAACAATGGGACATGAGCAGGATGCTTGTGAGGGACAATATGGATACGCGGCACTTCCGTACGCTTTTCATTTCCGATGTGCATCTCGGCTCCAAGGCCGCGAAGGTGGACTTCCTGCTGGATTTTCTCAAGCATCACGAGGCGGATACCATCTTTCTTGTCGGCGATATCGTCGACGGCTGGCGGTTGAAGCGTTGCTGGTACTGGCCGCAGGATTGCAACGATGTGGTCCAGAAGCTACTGCGCAAGGCGCGCAAGGGCACGCGGGTCATCTATATCCCGGGCAATCACGACGAATTCCTTCGCGACTTTCCGGGCACCCATTTCGGCGGCATCGAGGTTGCTGAGCGGATGATGCATGAGGCGGCCGACGGCAAGAAATACCTCGTGTTGCATGGCGACGAGTTCGACGTCGTCGTGCGCAACGCGCGCCTGCTCGCTTATCTCGGCGACTGGGCCTACGACATGGCGATCATGATCAATGTCGGCCTGGCAGCCATCCGCCGCCGGATGGGCATGCCCTATTGGTCGTTTTCCGCATGGGCCAAGCTGCAGGTCAAACACGCAGTCAACTTCATCGGCGAGTTCCAGCGGGTCGTCGCCGAAGAAGCTCGCAAGCACGGTGCCGACGGCGTGATCTGTGGCCATATCCACCACGCGGTGATGGAGGACATGGACGGCATCCGTTACATTAATACCGGCGACTGGGTCGAAAGCTGCACGGCGATTGCCGAGCATCAGGACGGCACGTTTGAATTGATCGAGTGGCGTGCAACGAGCGGCATGCAGCCGATCCCGATGGCGATCGGCCATCACGAAAAGGAAGTCGCGCAGCAGGCCGCCTGAACGCGGCCTTTCGATCCCCAATTCCATGCATCAATTTAGCCCGTTGTGTCTTTGCGACAGGCCTATTTATTTTCTAAAACGTTTCAGATGGGCAATTTCTTGCCATAGTCGCCCTTAGGTTGACGTGATAGGCAACGTTCAGTTTCCTGCAGGTCACCCCATGATTCCCGCTCAAAATCCTCCAGCAAGTGAGGGGGCGCCACCGCGCTTCCGGCTTCTCAGTGCTTTGTCCTACTGTGCGCCTTTGCTCGTCAATGGTGTGGCCTTGCCGTTCTTCCCGATGTGGCTTGCGCTGCACGCGTTCAACGACCATGAGATCGGCGTCATCCTAGCCGTGCCGATGGTCGTGCGTGTCCTCGTCGCTCCGATCGTCGCGATGTATGCCGACCGGATGAATGAGCGGGCGGATGTGCTGTTGTTTTCAGGTTGCCTATCGCTGCTGACGGCGATCGCGCTCTACTGGACGAACACATTCTGGCCGGTGCTGATCGTCTATACGATCCAGGGAGCGACCTTTGCCTGCTACGTCCCGGTCGTCGAATCGATCGTGATTTCGGGCGTCCGGCGCTGGGGTCTGGATTATGGCTCGATGAGGGTCTGGGGCTCGATCGCGTTTATCGTTTCCACCCTGATCGGCGGGGAGCTGATCGGCTATTGGGGTGGCGAGATGGTGCTCCCTGTGATGACGTTCGGCTTCGTCATGACCGTGGTGATGGCGATCTATTGCCCGCGGATAGGCCCGACGCGCCGGCGTGGCACACCCGTCGATATCTCGGCTGCGACAGGAAGTTCGCTGCGACAGCCGCATTTGCTGGCCTTGTTGATCGGCGTCGCGATCCAGCAGTCGAGCCACGCGGTCCTGCAGGCCTTCGCGTCGCTCTACTGGCGCGATCTCGGCTTCTCCGGGACACAGATCGCGGTCCTGTGGAGCGCCGGCGTCGCTGCGGAGGTGACCGTGTTCTTTCTGTCCCGGCGGCTCAGCCGCCGATTCAGCGCCTGGACGCTCATTCGATTTGGGGCGGCGGTCAGCGTCTGTCGCTGGATCCTGTTTCCGATGCATTGGGGATTTTGGGGTTTCTTTCTGCTCCAGTGCATGCATTCCTGCACCTATGCGTTCGTGCACACGGGCGTCCAACGGCGGATCGTGGCCTCCGTGCAAGAGACCCAGGAGTCGTCGGCGCAGGGCGCCTATTTCTTCTACAACGGCATGTTCATGGGGCTGATGACGATTGCTTCCGGCTACGTCTACGCCTTGCTTGGGCTCGCAAGCTATTATGTGATGGCGCTGGTGGCGCTGACCGGGCTAGGCCTTGTCATCGTCGCCTACTATCTTCAGCCCCAAAGCGCGGCATCCGGCGGCCAGACAAGAGAGGCGGCGTAGCGCAGACCGGGTTCACGGTCGCGCGCAAGCAGCAGCGGTCCGTCGAGATCGACGAAATCGACGCCCTGCGCCAGCAGTACAGCCGGCGCCATCGCCAGCGATGTGCCGACCATGCAGCCGACCATGATTTCGAAATCAAGGCGCTGCGCCTCTTTCTTCATTGCCAACGCCTCGGTGAGTCCGCCTGTCTTGTCGAGCTTGATGTTGATCGCGTCATAGCGATCGCGAAGGCTTGCGAGGTCGCCTGTGTGGTGGACACTTTCGTCGGCGCAAACGAGCAGCGGGCGGCGGATTTCGGCGAGGAGCTCATCCTTGCCAGCCGGCAACGGCTGTTCGACGAGGGCGATGCCAGCTTCGGCTGCGACGCGCAGATGATGCTCCAGCGTGTCTTCCGGCCAGCCCTCGTTGGCATCGAGGATGATGGCCACATCGGGTGCGGCAAGACGAACGGCGCGGATACGACTCTCATCGTCGCCGGTGCCCACCTTGACCTTCAGCAAGGCGCGATCGGCGTTTGCACGCGCCTGGTCGGCCATGACATCGGGTTCGCCGAGCGATATCGTGAAGGCTGTCGTCAACGGCTGTGGCGCTGCGAGACGCAGTTCAGCGATGACCGAGTTGCCGGAGCGCTTGGCTTCCAGATCCCAAAGGGCGCAATCGACTGCGTTGCGTGCGGCTCCCGGGGGCATTGCGCGCTGCAGTTCCGGGCGAGTCAAGCCACCTTCGATTAGTGGCCTTACAGCTTCGATCTGAGCGGCGACACTTTCCAGCGTCTCTCCATAGCGGCGATAGGGAACGCACTCGCCCCGACCGACCGCGCCGCCGTCGCGTATGGTGCAGAGGATCACCTCCGCCGATGTCTTGGCGCCGCGCGAGATCGTAAATGTGCCTGATATGGGAAAGGATTCCGTCTGAATTTCAAGTGACCGTGGCATATTTGCAATCCTGCGCGCATGGAAATTTGGTGTGGCTTGGGTATATTGATCCGAAGCGGCGAACCGTTAGTTCGCGAGTCGGCAATGTCGCCGTAAGCCTTGAAAGACACAAGCGTTTTGAAGTCGGAAACCCGTAGCGCTGCCTCTCTGCATGTGGACGATCACGCCCATGGTTCGGGCCAGCACGTTCAGCTCGAGGGAAATTGGCGAAGCGCTAATCTGCACCTCGTTCTGCGCGACTTCGAGAAGCTCACTGCCGGTCGAAGAGGCGAGGTGACCCTCGACCTGTCAGGCGTGACGGATATCGACACGGCAGGTGTCTGGTTGCTCTGCCGCCTGAAGAAGCAGGTAGAGGGTGCCGGCGGCACCGTGCACTTCGAAGGCAGCAACGCGCATATCGACGAAATGATTGCCGAGTTTTCCGAGGAGCCCCCGGAGGCGGAGCAGGAACCTCAGCAAAAGGCAAGCTGGCAGGAAAAGATCTTCGCCCCGATCGGCAAGATCACCTTCGATATCTGGAACAATCTCGCCGCCGCCATGTATATCCTAGGGTCCGCTGTGCGCGGCGCGCAGATGAAATTCGGGCGCGGCAGCGGCGTCTCGCCGGCGTCGATCGTCAACCAGATCGACCATATGGGCGTACGCGCGGTACCGATCATATTGCTGATGTCGTTCCTGATCGGCGCGATCATTGCGCAACAGGGCGCCTTTCAGCTCCGCTATTTCGGCGCCGAAGTCTTCGTCGTCGACCTCGTCGGCATCCTGCAGCTTCGCGAAATCGGCGTGCTTCTGACGGCAATTATGATCGCCGGCCGGTCCGGCAGCGCCATCACCGCCGAGATCGGCTCGATGAAGATGCGCGAGGAGGTCGATGCGCTAAAGGTGATGGGGCTCAATCCTGTTGGGGTGCTCATCTTCCCGCGCCTGGTTGCCCTGACCGTCGCATTGCCGCTGCTGACCGTGCTTGCGAACTTTGCTTCGCTCGCCGGCGCAGCCGTGGTCGCTTGGGCCTACTCCGGCATCACCTTCGCGAATTTCATCGCACGCCTGCATGAAGCGATCACGCTATCGACGGTCTTGTCCGGGATGATCAAGGCGCCATTCATGGCGCTGGTTATTGGTATCGTTGCGGCGGTTGAAGGCTTAAAGGTAGGCGGCAGTGCTGAGTCGCTTGGCCAGCACGTGACCGCGTCGGTGGTGAAGGCGATTTTCGTCGTTATCCTCATGGACGGGCTTTTTGCCATGTTCTATGCGGCCATCAATTTCTAAGGATCGTACGTGGACGGACAGCAGACAGAGACCAGAAACGATCAAGGACGGGATGTCGTGCTGTCTGCGCGCGGCGTGACCGTAGGTTTCGGCTCGAAGGTCGTTCTCGATAATCTGAACCTCGATATCTATCGCGGCGAAATCCTCGGTTTTGTCGGCGCGTCGGGAACCGGCAAGTCGGTCCTGATGCGGACAGTGCTTCGGTTGCTGCCGCGCCGCTCGGGTAACATCAAGATCCTCGGTCAGGACTTCGATGAACTGGACGAGCCGCAGCGCAATGCGCTCGACATGCGGCTCGGTGTGCTCTTCCAGCAAGGCGCGCTATTCTCCTCGCTCACCGTGAAGGAGAATATCCAGGTGCCGATGCGTGAGTATCTGGACCTGCCCCAATCACTGATGGACGAACTGGCTCAACTCAAGATCCGGCTGGTCGGGCTCGCGGCGGATGCCGCCGACAAATACCCGTCGGAGCTTTCGGGCGGCATGATCAAGCGCGCGGCGCTGGCGCGCGCCCTGGCGCTCGACCCGGAACTGGTGTTCCTCGACGAGCCGACCTCGGGCCTCGATCCGATCGGGGCAGCGGAGTTCGATGAGCTCATCGCGAGGCTTAGGGACACGCTCGGTCTGACCGTCTACATGGTTACCCACGACCTCGACAGCCTCTTCTCCGTCTGCGACCGCATTGCCGTGCTTGGCAAGAAGCGGGTATTGGTCGAGGGAACGATCGACGACATGCTGACCTTCGATGATCCGTGGGTTCAGGCTTATTTCAAGGGCAAGCGGGCGCGTTCGATCGTGCCCCAGAACGGCCATGCCGGCGACGACAGCCTGGCGCAAGATAGCCGCGGGAAGTGAGCGGATACGATGGAAACAAAAGCGAACTACACGATTGTCGGCTTTTTCACGGTGCTCGTTATCGCGGCAGCGTTCGGCTTCGTCTACTGGATGGCCGAATATGGGCGTGGCGGGCCCATGGCTGAGCTGATCGTCCGCATTCCGGGCTCCGCGAACGGCTTGAGCGTCGGCTCGCCTGTGCGGTTTAACGGTATTCAGGTGGGTTCGGTCAAATCGCTGTCGATTGATGCTGACGATCCGAGCTTCTCGCTGGCGTTCACGGAGGTGCGGGTCGATGCACCGATCTATCCGTCGACGAAAGCGATCCTTGAAATCCAGGGCTTGACGGGTGCGGCCTATATCGAACTGTCGGGCGGCAAGATCGGCGAAAAGAATATTCTTCAGCAGTCGCTCGACACCGGCAAGCGAGCGGTGATCGTCGCGGATCAATCGAGTGTCACGAACCTTCTGGCGACGGCGGACAAGATTCTCGACCGCGCCAACGATGCCATCGGGCAGGTTCAGGGGTTTGTGAAGGACGCGCGTGGGCCGCTGACGAAGACATTGCAGAACGCCGAGACGTTCTCCGACGCGTTAGCAAAGAACTCCGGCAACATTGATTCATTCCTACAAAGTGTCGGGCAACTGTCCGATACGGTTCGCAAGGTCTCGGGTCGTGTCGACTCGACGCTGGAGGCGGTCGAAGCCCTCGTGAAGGCCGTCGATGCGAAGAAGATCGATACCATTCTCAGCAATGCCGAGAAGGTCAGCCGCGACGTCGCCGATGCGTCGGGCGACTTCAAGGGGGCGATCCAGAGGTTCGAGGAAACAGCGACGACCTACAATGACCTCGGCAAGAAGGCGCAGGCGACGCTCGATCGGGTGGACACACTGGTAGCACAAATCGACCCGGCGAAGGTCAAGGGATCCGTCGACGACATCTCGCAGGCGACGAAAGATGCACGCGCTGCCGTCGCATCGATCAAGGATGTCGCGAACACCGTTTCGGCTCGGCAAAAGGACATTGATCAGACGATCCAGGACGTTTCGCAGATGGCGAACAAGCTGAACTCGGCGTCCACCCGCGTCGACGGTATTCTGATCAAGCTGGATGCACTGCTCGGGACAGATAATACGCAGTCGCTTTTTGCGCAGGCGCGTGACACGCTTACCTCGTTCAAGAAGGTTGCCGACAACCTCAACTCGCGGATTGGCCCGATTGCCGACAATCTGCAGAAATTTTCCAGCGGTGGGCTGCGCGACATGCAGTCGCTCATCAACGACACGCGCTCCACCGTACAGAACCTTAGTAATGCGATCAGCGATTTCGACCGCAATCCGCAGCGGCTGATCTTCGGCGGGGATACTGTAAAGCAATATGACGGCCGGACGCGGCGTTAACAGGGATATTAGGGGAGCGCATATGGCCGTATCGGATGTGTTGCAGCGCCGTTCGTGGATATCGATAGCCGCGATCGCGTTGCCGCTATTGGCAGGCCTTGCGGGCTGCGGGACGGCTGCGAAGAACGACACTTACGATCTCTCAGCGTCGGCGACCGGCAGTGGACCGGCGGCAAAGGGCCGGCAGATCCTGGTGCAGCAACCGACCGCGCTGAAGGCGATCGACAGCGAGCAGATTGTCATTCGGGTGGCTCCGTCGCAAATACAGTACCTTTCTAAAGCGCAATGGGGCGACAAGCTGCCGCGCATGGTTCAGGCGAAGCTGGTCGAGGCCTATGAGAACTCCGGCAAGCTCGGCGGCGTCGGCGTCCCCGGCCAGGGGCTTGCGATCGATTATCAGCTCGTGACAGATATCCGCTCCTTCGAGATCGACACGACCGGCGGCAGCCGCGCGGTGGTGGAGATTTCAGCCAAGATCCTGAACGACCGCAACGGTTCTGTGAGAGCTCAGAAGGTGTTCAGACAAGAGGTGTCTGCCGGTGGATCGAACGATGGTCTTGTGAAGGGCCTCGATCGCGCGTTCGCAGGCGTATCGGCTGAGATCGTCAACTGGACGCTGCAGTCGATCTGATTGTCCATGTCGGGGTTGGCGTGGCGCTTCAATGGGATGCCACCATGAACAATGCCCTGAAACGAAAATGGCCGCCTTTTGGCGGCCATCAGAGCGCTGACAAACCCGTCGATTTTTCGGCGGGTTTTGTTTTTCGGATAGGATTTTTCTGGCTGCAGGATTTCTGGCGGAGGAAAGTCGGGT
>NZ_JACIFT010000034.1:0-43185 GCF_014197575.1 Rhizobium sp. BK538 | reverse complement strand
GGTGACTTTCCCCCCAGTTCCTGATGCACCCTTTTGACTGTGAGGGCACCGGTGCGAGCCACCTCGATCCCAGCCGCAGTTGAGCCGGTGAAAGAAACAAGGTCGACGTCGGCATGGCTCGTCAAAGCATTGCCGACAACGCGGCCATCTCCATGAACAAGGTTGAACACGCCCTTGGGTACGTCGTTTCATGTCGGCAAAGGCGGTCGACAGCAGCTTGCGCAAAACCTCGGCCTTACAAAGAAATAGTAAACGTCAGTCACTACTTGGAACCACAGCATGCTGGTGGCAGGGTAAGGAGAAAGGCCACACGGCCTTCAGCGCCCGCAGGTTTGGCGCCACGTTTCATACTTCGCCAAGTGCTCGTCCTTGGTAGGAGGGTAAAGACCGATGATGGCTTCGCCAGCCTTGACCTGCTCGAGGACAAAATCCTCGAAGCTTTCCATCGCCGTGCATTCCTCGGCAAGTTCTTCCGCAAGATGAGCTGGGATTACCATCACGCCGTCTCGATCGCCGACCAGCACGTCACCGGGAAATACCGCCACATCGCCGCAGGCGATCGGCACATTGATATCGAGCGCTTCGTGGTGAGTCAGATTGGTCGGGGCCGACGGCTTTGCGTAATAGGCGGGCATGTCGAGTTCGCCGATGCCGACCGCGTCGCGAAAGCCGCCATCCGAGACGACGCCGGCGGCGCCGCGTAGCGCCAGGCGGGTGATCAGGATCGACCCGGCAGTCGCTGCGCGGGCGTCCTTACGGGCATCCATCACCAAGACATGGCCGGGTGGGCAGGTTTCCATCGCGACGCGCTGCGGATGATCGGCATTGCGGAATACGGTGATCGGATTGCGATCCTCGCGGGCCGGAATGTAGCGCAGTGTAAAGGCCTGCCCGACCATGGTATCGGCCTTCGGCGCCACGGGCACGACGCCCTGGATGAACTGGTTGCGAAGGCCGCGCTTGAACAGCGCTGTGGCGATCGATGCGGTCGAGATCTTCTTGAATTTGGCGCGGGTCGCTTCGCTCAATACGTAGTCGGTCATCGGTATTCCCTTCCTCAATAGATATCCGGCTCGCCGGCATTCTTGCCGAAACCGGTTTCCAGAAAATCGAAGTCGCAACCCTGGTCGGCCTGCGTCACGTGGCGGGAGAACATCCAGCCGTAACCGCGCTGGAAGCGCGGCTCCGGCGCCTTCCATTCGGCCTTGCGGCGGGCAAGCTCATCCCCGCTCACCAGCATGTCGAGTTGACGATTGGGCAGGTCGAGACGGACGATATCGCCGTTCTGCAGGAGCGACAGCGGCCCGCCGATATAACTTTCCGGCGAAACGTGCAGCACGCAGGCGCCGTAGGATGTGCCGGACATGCGGGCGTCGGAGATGCGCAGCATGTCGCGGTGGCCTTGCTTGATAAGGGCCTTGGGGATGGGCAGCATGCCCCATTCGGGAAAGCCCGGCCCGCCGAGCGGGCCAGCATTTCGCAGAACAAGCACATGGTCGGGCGTGACGTCGAGTTTCTCGTCGTCGATCGCCTTCTTCATCTCCGGATAGCTGTCGAACACCATGGCCGGGCCCTGATGCACATGATATTTCGGGTCACAGGCAGCCGGCTTGATGACGGCACCGTCCGGGCAGAGATTGCCGCGTACCACGGCGAGCGAACCCTCGTGATAGACCGGATTGGAAAGCGGCCGGATGACATCGTCGTTATAGACCTGCGCGCCCTCGAGGTTCTCACCCATGGTCTTGCCAGTAACGGTCATTGCCGAAAGTTCGAGCCGGTCCTCAATCTGCTTCATCAAGGCTCGCAAGCCACCGGCATAGAAAAAGTCCTCCATCAGGTAGTCCTTGCCGGATGGGCGGACATTGGCGATCAGCGGCGTGACGCGGCCGAGGGCGTCAAGGTCGTCGAGCGTCAAGTTGACACCGGCGCGCCGCGCAATGGCGATCAGGTGCACGACTGCATTCGTGGAACAACCGGTGGCCATGGCGACGATCGCGGCATTGCGGCAGGCAGCATCGGTGACGATCCGGTCGGGGGTGAGATCTTCCCAGACCATGTCGACGATGCGACGGCCGCAGCTTGCCGACATGCGCTGGTGGTTGGCATCGACGGCGGGGATCGACGAGGCACCAGGAAGGGTCAGGCCCATGGCATCGGCAATCGCCGTCATGGTCGAGGCAGTGCCCATGGTCATGCAGGTACCGGCGGAGCGGGCAATGCCACCCTGCACGCCCAGCCATTCCTCGTCGGAGATGTTACCTGCGCGGCGTTCGTCCCAGTATTTCCAGGCATCCGAACCGGAGCCCAGGATCTTCCCCGCATAATTGCCACGAAGCATCGGGCCGGCGGGGAGATAGATCATCGGCACGCCGGCCGAGATGGCGCCCATGACGAGGCCAGGCGTGGTCTTGTCGCAACCGCCCATCAGCAGGACGCCGTCGAGTGGATGCGAACGGATCATCTCTTCCGTCTCCATGGCCAGCATGTTGCGGTAGAGCATGGAAGTCGGCTTGGTGAAGCTTTCGTCGACCGAGAGCGACGGCATTTGAACCGGGAAACCACCGGCCTGGGAAACGCCACGCTTCACATCCTGCACGCGTTCCTTGAAGTGCGAATGGCAGGTGTTGAGTTCCGACCAGGTGTCCAGGATGCCGATGATCGGCTTATCTCGAAAGTCCTCTTCCGCATAGCCGAGCTGCATCATGCGTGAGCGGTGACCGAATGAGCGCAGGTCGTCAGGCGCAAACCAGCGGGCGCTTCGCAGCGTTTCTGCCGTTTTTTTGTTTGTCATGGGATGACCTTCTTGGGAATTGCGAAGGAACAGTCTGACATCTATTCCTTCATGCCCCATTTCTGGATGGTATGGCGTTCGATCGTCTGGAAAACGAGGTTTTCAACGATCAGACCGATAATGATGACGGTGAGAAGGCCGGCGAATACCGCCGGGATATCGAGCAGGTTGCGGTTCTCGAAGATGAACCAGCCGAGACCGCCCTGGCCGGACGAGACGCCGAAGACAAGTTCGGCGGCGATCAGCGTGCGCCAGGCAAAGGCCCAACCGATCTTCAGACCGGTGAGGATGGACGGGAAGGCGGCCGGCACGAGGATGCGCAGCACGTATGAAATGCCGGTGAGGCCGTAGTTTGCCCCGACCATGCGCAGGGTGCGAGACACGCCGAGGAAACCGGAATGGGTGTTGAGGGCAACGGCCCAGAGCACCGAATGCACGAGCACGAACACCAGGCTGGAGGCACCCAGGCCGAACCAGATCAGCGCCAGCGGCAAAAGCGAGATGGCCGGGAGCGGATTGAACATTGCCGTCATGGTTTCGAGAAAGTCGGTACCGATACGGGTGTTGATGGCCAGCACGGTCAGGAGCGCGGCCAACACCGTGCCCACCGCATAGCCCACGAACAGGATCTGCAGCGTCGTCCAGATCCGGGCCGGCAGTGTCCCGTCCGCAAAGCGGTCGATCAGCGTGGTGATCGTGTCGGTGAGGGTCGGGAACAGCAGCGGGTTGTCGAGAAACGAAGCATAGACCTGCCAGACGACGGCAAGGGTCAGGATCAGCAGCGTCTTGCGCAAGGCGCCGATGCCCCACAGGGTTTCGAGTGGGCTGAGCTTCTGTTCCACCGGCTTGATGTTGTCATAAGGTTTGTTGGCCTCGACATCGGCCGCGAGAATGATGTTTGCGGACAGCATGGCTTATTCCTTGTGACCGGGCTCGTGGGAGAACAGCAGGTTATGGATATCGCGCTCAAGGGCCGCGGCGCTGCCATCCTCGTGGCTGATCCTGTCTACATCGACGACCTCTGCCTTCACGCGGCCGGGATGCGGCGAGAGCAGCAGGATGCGGTTTGAGATCTTAATGGCCTCTGCGATCGAGTGGGTGACGAAAATGACCGTGAACTTGGTGTCTTCCCAGAGCTGCAGCAGCTCGTCCTGCATCTGCCGGCGGGTCAGCGCGTCAAGGGCGGCGAACGGTTCGTCCATCAGCAGGATGTCCGGCTGCATGGCCATGCCGCGGGCAATGGCCACGCGCTGTTTCATGCCACCCGACAGTGTGTGCGGGTAGCTTTCGATGGCGCGAGTCAGCTTGACCTTGTCGATATATTGGCGAGCCAGCGCCTCGGCTTCGGCCTTCGGCAGCTTGCGGGCGACAACGAGCGGGAACATGACATTTTCTAACACCGTCTTCCATGGCATCAGCTGGTCGAATTCCTGAAACACCATCATCCGGTCTGGCCCGGGGCGCTTTACCTCACGGCCGTTGATGTGGATCGCGCCAGCAGACGGAGCCATGTAGCCGCCGACAGCCTTCAGCAGCGTGGACTTGCCGCAGCCCGAGGGGCCGAGAAGAACGAAACGGTCGGATTCGCGGACATTGAAACTGACGTCTTCGGTGGCGGTGATGAGAAGGTTGGGTGTCTTGTAGCGCAGTGTCACGTGGTCAACGGACAGAAGCGGTGCCTTGTCGGCAGCCGGCGCAATGCGCTCGGCGGCGGCAATATTTGCCTGCATGATGGGTTCACTCCCTAAGAGGAGCAGCGGCAAGCGTGTCCGCCGCTGCTGGTGTCGCGACGGGCTCAGTTGCCGTTGAGATAGGCGCTGTCGGGCAGGTAATAGTCGGTCCAGGCCTTTGGCATGGTCTTCAGCGTGCCGATCTTGTTGAGATGTGCGGCAAACTTCATCGTTCCCTGCGGGTCGGTGCGCCATTCGTCCATGCCGGGTTCCTTCAGCATGGCGAGAAGATCGTCGAGGCTGGTCTTGTCGCCGGAGATGGACTTATAGGCTTCAAGGGCTGCCTTCGGATCCTTCTTGATGAAGGCGACGGCCTCTTCGGTCGCCGTACGCAGTGCCTTGACCAGTTTCGGATTGGCTTCTGCGAAGGCCGTGGTGGTGAAGAAGGTGGCTTGGGTCAAGGCACCGCCAAGGATTTCGCGCGAATCCGTGACCTTGTGGACACCTTGCTGTTTCAGCTCGACATACTGGAACGGCGGTGCGGAGAAGTGGTTCTTCACTTCATGCTTGGAGTTGGCGATGGCTGCCACTGCATCCGGATGGCCGAGCTGCACGGTGTTGGAATCGAATTTCTTGACCTGATCGTCGCCATAAAGCTTGGCTGCCGCCATCTGCAGCAGGATAGCCTGGGTCGAGACGCCGACAGTCGGCACGGCGATCTTGTCGCCTTCGCCAATATCCTTCAGCGATTTGATGCGCGGGTCGTTGGACACCATGATGACAGGTTGGGCCGAGCTGGTGATGATGCCCTTCACCTTGCCGCGGGTGCGATCCCACAGAAGCAGGAGGTTGCCAGTACCTGTATTGACGACATCGACATTACCGGCGAGCAAGGCATCAGTCTGGGCGCCACCGCCGCTAAAAGTCCGCCATTCGACGGTCACGCCCTCGACACCCTCGTTGGCGGCCTGTTTTTCGATGAGCTTCTGCGTCTCCATTACATGGCTCGCAAGATAAAGAATGCCAGGCTGCCGGGTGATGGAGATATTGGTCTTGTCCTGTGCCTGGCTCGGACAAGCCAAGCCTAGAGCCATAGCAATTGCGGTCACGCCGCTGATCAAGAGTCGCATGGTTTTCCTCCCAAGGTGCGGACCCTCCCGGCCCGGGTTTCGCCTAGTGTGAAAAGCGATTAATGCATTGAAGCACTAAAACATCAGTGCATCAACCCCGCTTTTATGTTTTAGTACTGTGATGGCGAGCAAGTGGATGGAAATGGGATGGGTAGTGTGATGAGGGGCAGCCAACTGGACCGTTCGAGGCAGGTGGCGCTACAGGTGCATGAAATTCTGCGGGAGCGCATCCTCAAGGTAGAACTAGCGCCAGGCACGATTTTGTCGCGGGCATCGTTGCAGTTGGAGTTCGGGGTCAGCCAGACGCCGGTACGTGACGCCCTGATGCGGCTGCAGGAAGAAGGGATCGTCGATGTCTATCCGCAATATGCGACGGTTGTGGCGAAGATCGATATTGACCATGCCAGGCAAGCGCAGTTCCTGCGGTTGTCGATCGAACTCGAAGCGGTGCGAAGGTTAACGGAGGCGGCACCCGCCAAGACTGCAGCCGAACTTGGAGAAATCCTCGCCAGGCAGAAAGCGGTGGCAACGCCCGAAACCTACGACACATTTGACGGCATCGACCGCGAGTTTCACAGAAAACTCTATGAAAGGAGCGGCATCCTGCAGCTCTGGGCAAATGTTCGTCGCCAGAGTGTTCACCTCGATCGATTGCGTCGCCTGAACCTGCCAATGCCTGGAAAGATGCAGATGGTGATCGCGGACCACGCGGCAATCGTCGAGGCTATAGGGTCCGGCAAACCCGAGGCAGCGGCTGCGGCGCTAAGGCGCCATCTGTCAGGCACTCTTTCCATCATTGACGTTATCAGCGCAGAATTCCCTGATTATATTCGAGCTTGATTGGACAGCCCCAGGGACTATCACATTCCGAGAATAACGCTTCATAGGGGCTGATTTTTGTTACTCAGCCGAACCTCATGCTCTTAACAGGCGATAGAGACTGAGCCGAAATCGCGAACGCCAGTTCCATAAAAAGCGATATATGCCGCAATCGCCTGATCGATGGTTCGATTCCGTTCAAGACCGCAGGTACCCCAATCAACACCTACTGTTCTCCAGTCTCATCGTCGGCGATCTTGCGCAGCAGATACAACAACGCTATGCGTTCCGCGGGGTTGAGACGCGCGACGGTCTTTTCGCTGATGATATAGGCTTGTGGATACATGTCCTGCAGCAGGGCTTCGCCCTTGGGCAGCAGGGAGATCACCACCTTGCGGCCGTCGGCCTGGTCCTTGGAGAGATCGATCAGTCCGCGGGCCTTCAGCCGCTCGACGATGCCACGGATGGTCGCCTGGTCGACGGAGGTGGCCTTGACGAGCTCGACCTGTGAACTGGGCCCGAGGTCATGCAGCGCGCACAGCGTCACAAACTGCACCGATGTCAGGTCTGGATCACTGGCATTGGTCTGGAAAATCGACAGATGACGCTGATAGGCCTTGCGCAGCAGATGCCCGACTTGCTCCGTGACGTGGTAGCCATTCTGAGGCGCCGGCGCTTCGGGGAGGCCTTCGGTGTCTTTTGCGGTCATCGTCGGTGTGGTCCATCGGTTTGCGGCTCTTCGGCGCGAATGCATCGCGGACTGCAGGAAACATCACAGCAGGTTGCGCTGGTCAAGGCGTCTCGAGCCGCACCCGCTCCGCGCGATTTCACGCGGAGCGGTTTGGCTATCTCGGCTATTTGAAGTTGTACTTCATTTCCTTGACGGCGATGTCGCCATCCAGAACCATCGGTTCATCGTCGAGGAACAGCGAGCAACCGCGCATCGGGATGTCTAGATGGCAGGCGGTGTCGTTCGGGCCGCCGAGCTCGTTGTTGGGGCCAGTGGAGAACATCACGTTGCCGTAGAAGGAGCGTGCCTCCATGCCCATGCCTCCGGGGAATTCGCCGGGCACCATTCGATGCCACTTAGCGTTCTGATTAAGGCCCCAGCCGACATGGCTCATGCCCATGCCACGCGGGTCGTTGAAACCTGCCATATAGGATTTGACCAGCTCGGCATCGAGACCGCCGCGAATGTCGGTGATCCAACCGTTTTCGATCGTATAAATGATCGGGTCGCGCACGTAGATGTTCTGCGGCAGCAGGATATCGCCCGGAGCAACGACGATTGTACCGTCGACGCCATCGTCGTCACCACCGGTAAAGACAAAGCCGGACGGCCAATGATCCCAGCGGCCCGGCTCGTCCGTGCACGCATATTCGGTAATGGCGGGATAGGTGTTGAGCTTGTAGGTGACATCCGTGCCATGCAGAGAAGTGATCCGCATCACCTTCGCCTTGGACAGCAGGTCTCCGGCAAATTCAACGCGCTCGCGCAGTTCCTTTGTCGGCAGCATGCGCGCCAGAATCTCCGGCGGTTCGACGGCGGTCAGGATACGCGTGCCGGCCGCCTGGATCGCCATCTGTTCCGGGCTGAAGAGTAGAAAGATGCAATCGATCAGCATGTCGGCGGCCTTCAGGGCCTCTACCGCTTCCGGCATGGCAGCAAGGCCTGTCTGGCCGACCGCCCATGCACCTGCCGGCGGCACCGGCGGCAAACGCATGTGATACATCTTGGCGCCAAGACGCATGCCCGCCGCCATGAAGGCGTCGGCGTAATCGAGGCGCTCGTTGCCCTGGGTAAGGACAATGAGTTTTTCTCCCTCGTGGACGCCCGACATCTTCAACTGATGTAGGCAGATTTCCGTGAAGCTGAATTGATCCATGCTCGTTCCCTTATCTTGCTTGAAGGCTTGGGTGTTTCGTCCAGTTACGGACAGTCGGACTTGACCTTGGCGATTTCGGCGATCGCCTCCTCCCTCGAAACGACATCGCCATATTTGCTGTCGATATCGAAGAGGTTGGCATTGTGCGGATCCGGGTGCCGGTCGCCGACGCATTCTCGCACGACGATGCCCCGAAATCCGTGCTGGACCGCATCGACGGCGGTGGCGCGAATGCAGCCGCTGGTCGAGCAGCCGGCCATGATCACGGTGTCGATGCCCTGCGCATGCAACTGTGAGGCGAGGCTGGTGCCGAAGAAGGCGCTGGCATATTGCTTGACGATGACGAGCTCGCCATTGGAAGGCTCGACGCCGTCGCAGAACTCGGCAAGTGCGTTGCCTTCGACCATCCCCTTCATGACAGGCGATTTCTTCACCCACATGCCGCCATCGGCGCAGTTTTCCGCGAGATAGAGGATGCGCGTATGGATGACCGGAATGCCGGCCTCGCGGGCGGCCTGGATCAGCGCCGGTGTCTGCGCGACCGCTTCAACCACGCCCGCCGCAAACAAAGGCGCGCCCTCGGTGGTGTATCCCTTGAGGAAGTCAATGACGAGCAGGGCAGGGCGTTGACCGAAGCCGATGCGGTTGCCCCAGACGCCCTGATAATTGCTTTCTGCGCTCTGCATAATGGCCCTCTTCAGTAACCGCCGGACAGAAGTGCGCCGGCGCCGGGCACGACTGCCTCCAGGCCGAGCTTCTTCAACATGCAGTATGTGGTTGCAACCGCGGCGGTCAGAACCGGCTTGCCGGTCATGGCTTCGACCTTGGCAATCACCGGCAGCGACGGCATCTGCACGCAGGCCGAAAGCACGATCACGTCAACGTCGGTCAGGTCGAGCGTCTGCACGATGGCCGGCAGGTTTTCCGGGTCGTGGCGGGCGACATCGAGATTATCGGCAATTTCCAGCGCCCGCCAATCCATCACCTCGAAGCCCTCTTCGCGAATATAGTTCACGACGAGTTCGGTGAGGGGCTTCATATACGGTGCGACGACGGCAATCTTCTTGGCCTTCATCACCTTCAGGCCTTCGATCAGCGCGCCGGCGCTGGTAACAACCGGAATGTTCGTGTCGTTTTCCTGAGTGCGGCCGGTGAGGCGCTTTTCCGACTGGCGGTGATAGCCGAGGCCCATCGCCATGATCGCAACCAGGCAGGCGTATCCGAGAACATCGACGCGGGCGTCGGAAAGCTCGACGGCGCAACGGTCGGATTCGGCGTCCATCGCTGCCAGTTCTTCCTTGACCACTTTCTTCATTCGCATGCGGCTGGAGTGGAAGGTGAAGCGCTCGGGGCGGATGGACTGGCGTGCCGTCAACATGGCGGGAATTTCGGTCTCCATCGTTGTATTGGAGCTCGGAACGATCTGGCCGATACGGTAATATTTCTGCACGGATGGAATCCTCTGCGTTGCAAAAGCGAGTGTCAAACAAACGCCGGTGGATCGTCGATCCGCCGCCGTTCCAATCAACGGGAGAGAAAATCTCCAAGCGCGGCAAAGAAGCCGTCGAAATCATCCCAAGGGATCATGTGCCCGGCATTGGGCACCCGGGTGATTTCCAGCGCCGGATACAGCGAGCGGGCCTCGTCCTCGTCCACGGTTTCGATCACGCCTCCTCGGCCGGCCACCATCAGCATCACCGGCCGCTTGAGCTTCGGCAGATCCGGGAGGATGTCGTCCTTGTGGAAGTCCTCGAAGGCGGTGACGATGGCGGGCTCGTAGCAGGTGTGCAGCCATTCGGCGCGCAGTTTCAGCTGTTCGTCGGTCCATGTCGGGCAAAACGCCTTCATGCCTTCCGCATCGATGCCCTTCAGCGCAAGGCGGATGCTGTCGACATACCAAGGCAGCTTGCTCGGGTAGGCGCGGCGTCCGGGGCCAGAAACCGGCGGATCGATCAGCGCGAGCCTCGAAAACGCCTCGGGCGCCGCAACGGCGGCGCGGATGGCGATGCGCGCGCCCATCGAATGGCCGAGTAGGGCAGGGGCAGGAAGCCCGAGCGCTGTGGCGAAGCCGACCACGTCGGCGGCCATCGCGTTGAGGCCGTAATCAAGGTCGGGCCCCGTCGAAGACAGCCCCCGGCCGCGCACGTCGATCACGTAGACGTCGTAGCGTTCGGCGAGCCGCTCGGCGACGAAACCCCATGTGATCGCAGGGCTGGTGATGCCAGGGATCAGGATGACCGCAGAGCCGCTTCCGCCGTAGCGCAGATAGTGTTGCCGAATGCCGTTGGCGAAGACGTTCGCACCGTACAAGGCGCCGCCGCTCATGCTGCGGTCTCGCTCTTCAGCGGCTCGGCATAGATGTCGTAGCCATAGACCCACGCGGGATCCTCCTGCTTGAGCAGGAAGGTGTTGGCGTTCGAAACGCTCTGGACACGCGTCGCGCGGTCGCGGCGGTTAGTCTCATACAGTCCGAAAGCGGCGCGGAAATCGTTGATGCCGGTTTCCTGCAGGCAGCGGGTCAGCATGGCGGCGTCTTCGATCGCCATCGCGGCACCCTGCGCCATATGGGGTTTCATCGGATGGCAGGCATCTCCCAGCAGCACGAGGCGGCCCTTGCTCCAGAGTGGCAGCGGGTTACGGTTGAACAACGGCCACTTCGTCACCTCATCGGTGCTTTCGATCAGAGCCTGGATGATCGGATGATAACCCTCGAACGCCGCCGCCATCTCGTCGCGGCTGCTGTCGACGAAAGCCGAATCGAACTCCCAGGCTGGATGCGGAACGCCGGTGACATAGTAATATTCGTCGCGGCGAGCCGTCGTGTAGTAGACCATCATGTGACGGTCCGAACCCCACCACTTGACGCAATCCTCAAACGTCAGGTCGTATTTCTTCAGCTTGTCGGACGAGATCAGAGCGCGATGACCGACCCAGCCGCTGTAATTCGGCCTTTCTGCGCCGAGCAGCGTTTCGCGAACGCGCGAATTGATACCGTCGGCGCCGATCACGATATCGGCGCGCACCGAGGTTCCATCTTCGAATTCGATCAGCACATCGGTGCCGTTGTCGTCGAGGCGGGCCAGCTTCTTGCCGAAATGCAAGGTGCCCGGCTGCAACGCATCGCACTGAATGGCCTGCAGGTCTCCGCGGTGAACGGTGCAATAGGTCTGGCCGTAACCTTCGAGCGGAACCCGCGCGGTGTATTCGCCGGTAATGCCGTCGCGGCTGAGCCAATGGCTCGGTGTGCTGCTGATGCGGATGACCTTCTTGTCGACGCCGATGCGCTCGAAAATCTTCAGGACGTTCGGCCCCATATGGATGCCGGCACCCAGGCGCGAGAAGCTCGGCGCCTGTTCATAGACGTTGACGTCAAAACCCGCGTGCTGGAGTAGCGCACCCGCGACGGCGCCACCGAGGCCGGCGCCGATAATCGCGATCTTTTCTTTTCCGTTAGACATAGCGACCCTTCTTAGCTGTCTTTCGACGCATTGTTCCCACGATTGGTGGCTTGGCAAAAGTCTAGCGCATACGCTCTAAATAGCAATAGCGAGGCTTTAATTTTCATCAAAATTGTGCAGAAATTCCTTCGTCAATTGAATATACTAGGGAAATCGCAATCGCTAAATCCGACTTGTCATCTGTCATTATAAAGCGTATACGCTTTTTAATAAAATAAAAGGGGCAATAGATGCGAAGAGTCGGTGACTGTCGCATCGTTATGATTTGTGGGCGTCCGCGCGATGTCTGCTGCGTAGCGGTTCGGCCGATGGAAAAAGGCGTGGTCTGTGTTTCGTTCTCCGGTGCGGAGGGCCTGCTTTGACACTGCCAGTTTGCTTCAGTTTGAATGTGAACGATGCCGTAGCGAGCGTCGAAGCAAGCCCGGAAACACCGCTCCTGTACATCCTAAGAAACGATCTCTCTCTCAACGGCCCGAAGTACGGTTGTGGGCTCGGGGAATGCGGGGCGTGCGCCGTTCTCGTGGACGGTCGTGCCGTCCGGTCCTGCACGGTGCCGCTCGGTGCGGTTGGCGCGCGCCGCGTAACCACGCTTGAAGGGCTCGGGACACCCGAGCATCTGCATCCGGTCCAGGCAGCCTTTATCGACGAGGCCGCCGCTCAGTGCGGATACTGCCTGAATGGCATGATCATTGCCACCGCTTCCCTGCTCAATCGCAATGTTGATCCGAACGAGGAAGACATTCGCGACGCACTGCGCCATCATCTCTGCCGCTGTGGGACGCATATGGAAATACTCGCTGCAGCCAGGCGGGCCGTCGGCTATGCCAAAGCCGAACGTGCGCGCCGACCCATGCCGGATCCCGTGCCGCTGGACGCCGTGAAGGAGGTTTCTCCATGACCAATCACCGCGAAATGCCAAAATCCGGCTATATGTCCGCTGCAGACATGCTGCTCATCGTCAATGATGCGTCGCTGGGCGATGCCGCAGAGCTTTACATCGCGGTCGGTGCGGATAGCCGTGTGACCGCATTCAACGGTCACGTCGATCTCGGGACCGGCATCCGTACCTCGCTGGCGCAGATCGTAGCCGAGGAGCTCAGCGTGCCGTTCGAGCAGGTGGATATGGTGCTCGGCGCCACCTCGGCTGCCCCCAATCAGGGTGCGACGATCGCCAGCGAAACGATTCAGATCACTGCCATTCCCCTGCGCCAGGCCGCCGCCACCGCCCGCCATTATCTGCTCGCCAAGGCGGCAAACAAGGCTGGCGTGGCGCTTGAGCGGCTGATCGTGGACAATGGCATCATTCGTACGGATGGCGGCGAGAACTGGCAGCTCAGCTTCGGCGACATCATCGCCGGCGACCATGTGAGGCTGTCGATCGACAAGACAGCCGCGCTAAAGCCGGCGGCGGACTATCGGCTCGTCGGCTCGTCGCGTCCGCGTGTCGATATTCCTGAAAAGGCCACCGGGCGCTGGACCTACGTGCATGATGTACGCGTGCCCGGCATGCTGCACGGTCGGGTCGTGCGCCCTCCCTATGCCGGTTTCGATCACGGCGAGCATGTCGGCAATAGCCTGATTTCGATCGATGAAGGATCGGTCGCGCATATTCAGGGGCTGGTCGGCGTGGTCGCCATCGGCGATTTTGTTGGTATCGTCGCGACCCGCGAGGAGATCGCCATCGAGGCGGCCAAGAGCCTGAAGGTCGTCTGGCGCGCGCCGCCCGAGTGGCCGGATCTGAACGCACCTGAAAAGGCGATTCGAGCCAACCCGGCGAGGCCGCGCAAGCTTGCCGACCTTGGCAATGTCGATATGGCGCTGGCCGGCAGCGCCCAGCCGATGAACCGCACGTATGTATGGCCCTACCAGATGCACGGCTCCATCGGTCCGTCCTGCGCGGTGGCGGACTATAGCGAGACAGGTCTCACGGTCTGGTCGGGCACGCAGAACCCATTCCCCATGCGCCGCGATCTGGCACTCCTTCTCGACATGCCGGAAGATCTCATCCAGGTCGAGCGGCTGGAAGCTGCGGGCTGCTATGGCCGTAACTGCGCCGACGACGTCACGGCTGACGCAGCACTGCTGTCGCGCGCCGTCAAGGCACCCGTGCGGGTGCAACTGACCCGCGAGCAGGAACATGCCTGGGAGCCGAAGGGCGCCGCCCAGATCATGGACGTGCGCGGCGGTCTCGATCTGGAGGGTGGTCCGTCTGCCTACGATTTCGAAACGCGCTACCCCTCCAATCTGGCGCCGACGCTGTCCCTGATCCTAACCGGCAAGGTGCCTCCGGTTTCCGACGTCGTGCAGATGGGCGACCGCACCGCGATCCCGCCCTATGCTTACGGCAATCTTCGCGTGACCGTGCATGACATGCCGCCGATCGCGCGCGCTTCCTGGTTCCGCGGCGTCTCGGCGATGCCGAACACTTTTGCCCACGAATGCTACGTCGACGAACTGGCCGCCGCCGCCGGCGTCGATCCGGTCGAGTACCGGCTTCGCTACCTCCACGATCCGCGCGCCGTCGATCTGGTGCATGCGCTGGCCGACCGGGCGAAGTGGGTGCCGCATACGGCATGGGGCACTCTCGGCGGCGAGGGCGACCTGCTCTATGGGCGCGGGTTTGCCTATGCCGTTTACGTCCACGGGCCGTTCCCGGGCAAGGCCGCCGCATGGGCCGCTTGGGTCGCCGATGTCGCCGTCAATAAGAAGACCGGCGAGATCGCGGTGACCAAGGTCACCTGCGCGCAGGATTCCGGGATGATGATCAATCCCGATGGCGTGCGCCACCAGATCCATGGCAATATCATTCAATCCACCAGCCGGGTGCTGAAGGAGAAGGTCGAATTCTCGTCGACCGCCGTGCAGTCGAAGGAATGGGGCGGCTATCCGCTGATCACCTTCCCCGAGGTGCCCGCCATCGACGTGCTGATGCTGCCGCGGCAGGACGAACCGCCGCTCGGCGTCGGAGAGTCCGCCTCCGTTCCCAGTGCCTCGGCCATTGCCAACGCGGTCTATGACGCCACCGGCATTCGCTTCCGTGAATTGCCATTGACGCCGGAGCTGGTGCTCGCTGCGCTGAACGGCAAGAAGGATGAAACCCCTTCCGCCCCGCCCGCGAATAAGCGTAAGTGGTGGAACATCGGTCTTTCCGCCGTCGGTGCTGTCGCGGCACTGTCCGGCATCGTCACCGTGTCCTCGCCATGGCGACAGGCAATCGGCACCATTCAGCGGCCGGATACCAATGTCTATAGCGCCGCCACCATCGAGCGTGGACGGCTGGCGGCAGCTGCCGGTGCCTGCAATGTGTGCCATGTCGGCCCCGACGGCACGCCCTTTGCTGGCGGCCGACGCTTCGACACGCCTTTTGGGGAGGTCTATGCCACCAATATCACGCCGGACACGGAAAACGGTATTGGCGCGTGGTCCTATCCGGCCTTCGAGCGGGCCATGCGCGAGGGCGTGAGCCGTGACGGCCATCACCTCTATCCCGCCCACCCCTACACATCATTTGCGGGTGCCGATGATGCTGATCTTCAGGCGCTCTATGCCTACATGATGACGCAGGCCCCGGTTGCCGAAAAGGCGCCGGAGACGAAACTGAAATTCCCCTACAGCATCCGCGCGATGATGGCGGGCTGGAACGCGCTTTTCCTGAAAGCGGAGCCGTTCAAATACGTCCAGGCCCGTAATGCACAGTGGAACAGAGGCGCTTACCTAGTGGAAACGCTCGGCCACTGTTCGGCCTGCCACACCGATCGAAACATGCTCGGCGCGGAAAAGAGCGGCAGCGCCAGGCTTTCCGGCGGCTTTGCCGATGGCTGGGAAGCGCCGGCCTTGAATGCCTTCGCCAAGGGTCCGGTCGGCTGGACCGCCGATGCTTTCTACGACTATCTGCGCACCGGTCACTCGCGCGATCATGGCAGCGCGGCGGGCCCGATGGCGCATGTCGTCGAAGTGATGCAGCCGCTGCCGGACACCGATATCCGCGCCATGGCAACCTATCTCGCAAGCCTGAACGAAGCGCCTGCCGACACCAAGGCACAGAGTGAAGCGGCCGTTGCGGCGAGCGAAGCCGCCAAGGTCTCTGCTGCGCATATTTCACCGAAGGGCGAGCGGCTTTTCAACGGCGCCTGCGCCACCTGCCATACCGGAAACACTATCCTGTCGTCGCTTGCCCTCAACAGCAACCTGCATGCAGACACACCCGACAATCTCATCCAGGCGATCCTGAACGGCGTCGAGGCGCCGGCGATCCTTGCGCAAACCACCGGCCGCGAAGGCCCAGAGGTGATGTCGATGCCGGCGTTTCGCGAGACGTTGAACGAAAGCCAGATCAAGGATCTCGCCGCCTATCTCAGGGCGCGCTTTGCTCCGGACAAGCCGGCCTGGACGGAGACGACAAACGCCATACAGCGCGTCACGGCATCAAGCCACTGAGGGAGCAGACGAGTTGGCCCAGATCCGAACCGGACAGGATATCGACCACCGCGGCGTGTTCGAAAAACCGACAGCCGCCTTTCGGCCCTCGGCCTACTGGTTCTGGCATTCGATCCCGACGGAGGAGGTCTGCCACGCACAGCTCGACGATTTCAAACTGAAGGGGATCGGCACCATCCTCATCCAGGCGCGTCTTGCGATGTCGCGGGATGATTATCTGTCGCCTGATTACCTCAATGCCTATCGCGTTGCGGCCGAAATCGCCGGTGAGCTTGGCCTGAAGCTCGGCATTTATGACGACTACAACTGGATCAGCGGTCACGCCGGCGGGCGCACGGTTGCGGGCTGTGACGCGGTGCGCGAACGCCACCTGTTCTGGGCCTCGTCCGAGCAGGCTGAGGGGCAGATCAGCGGCATCCATCCGCCTTTCACGCAAAAGATGGGGTCGGACATTTTCGAGTGGCAATATGAAGGCGGTCGGGTCGAGTGGTGCGAATGGGTGGTCGCGTCCGCCCTGCTGCATTCCTCCGATGAGGTTGGCGGTCTGGACGAGATTGTCGATGTGATCACACAGACATCGGTCGTTAGAAGCGACGATGTTTCCTGCACCTACGCATTCGACGGCGAGATTAAAGACGGCCAGACGTTGACGGTCTTCATCAGCGCGCGCTCAACGACCTCCCGGCTGATCAACTACCTCCTGCCGGAAGCCGCGGAGCGGTTCATCGACGTCGGGCTTGATCCGCTCGTCGAAGCGCTTGGTGATCTCGTGCCTGATCCCGTCGGCTTCGTGTTCTATGACCAGCCGGCGGCCGGGTTTTACAAGTGGGATCAGATTTCGGGCAGTCTCGGCAACAGTCTGCTGTTTGCTTCGACGCTGCCGGATGCCGCTTTGCACAGCACGGGCCAGCCGTTCGCCAAGACGCTGCTGGCGCTGCTGCGCGATGTCGGGCCTGAAACCTTGCGGTTGCGCGCGCAATTCTATGCTGCCTATTCAGCCCTGATGAACGATGCCTTCTCCGGCACGCTGCGTCGATGGGCCGAGGGCAAGGGCATCGCGCTGACTGGACACGAGATCCTACCGCATATCAGCGCGTGGTCTTTGAACGGCGGTTTCACCAGCATAGACCCCAGGGTTGCGCTCGCTGTGGATTTCTTCGGCATCGACGCTTTCAGGCATGAGACGGCGGTCGATTCCAACAATTTCATTGCCCAGCTTGCGCCGAAGCTGGGCGATTCCGTTGCCCGCTCGAATGGCCGCAGCCGCTGTGTCGTGGAGACCTATGCCAGCGCCGAGCGAACGCCCGTGCGCGCCGCCGGCCAATGGGAGCTGACGCTGGAGACAATGCGCGCGCAAGCGATCCGGCTCTATTGCCTCGGCACCCGACAGTTTCTCTGGCACGGCGTTTACCAGAGCGATGGTCACGACGACGATCCGACGCCCTTTGCCAATCCGCGTTTTGATTTCGGGCCGGGCATCAATTTCGAGCCGTGGTGGAGTTATCACGATCTGTTCGCGCAGGAGACCGCACGCATCTCCGCCTTCATCGAGCCGGCCAAACCCCGTACCCCCGTTGCAATCCTCTATCCGCTTCAGACTGCGTTCGCAGAAGGCCCGCGCCACACACATGCCACCCACATCGGCGCATGGTGCGAAAAGCTTCTGACGCAGGGACGCGACTTCATGTTGGTGAGTGAGGCTGATCTTGCGACTGCAACGATAGAGAGTGGCCGTCTCCTGGCATCGGGTCTGGTTTTCGATGCGATCGTCCTGCCATCTGTGACCGTGCTGGAGACTAAGGCGACGTTGCAAACCCTTGATGCCTTCAAGGCTGCGGGCGGTGTCATCTGGTCGTCGGGCGATCACTTGTCCACCGTCTGCGATAGCGCAATACGGGATGCCGTCGAGGTTTCAGTGCATGTCGAAGGGATGCCCGGCGACAGCGATGTGATCGCTCTGTTGCAGTCGCTTCCGTCGTCCGGTCCCGACTTGGTCTGCCGCTCTGGGAACAAGCCATGGCAATGGGTCGGATACGAGGCTGACGGCTGGTGGCGGGTTGTCCTGTTCAACGATGGCTCAACGGAGCTCGTCAGCGAGATCTCCTTCGGAGACAGCTTCGAGTGTGAGGTTTGGGCCGCGACGACAGGCGAGGTGAATGAGGCATCCACCTTCGGTCGTCTGGCGGTCGCGCTCGCACCACAGGAAGTACGTTGCATTCGGCTGCGGCAAGTGCTGCAGAAGGCAACGATCCAAGGTCAACTCTCGGATCAACCGCTTCTTGATGCTGGACACGCGATATCGCTTGTCGACGGTTGGAGCTTTGCGCCGGGCACCGGTTTAGAGTTCGTGCCGATTTCGGTGCTATCAGGTTGGGAGATGCAGGGCTTTACCGATTTCTCCGGTACCGGCATCTATCGGCTGACGCTGGAAATAGGCGATGAGGCCGATTGGGTCCTAGAATTGCCTGAGGTCAATACCGTGGTCGCCGCGTGGCTGGACGGCAGGCAGATCGATCGCCGCGGCTGGCGGCCCTATCGTTTTGCCTTGGGTCGGTTGGTCTCCGGTGTTCATTCGCTGGAACTGCGCGTCGCCAACACGGCCGCAAATCGCTATTACAGCAACACACCCTATCTCGGCGACAGCCTCGACAAGAGCGGATTGACCGCAGCACCGAAACTCATCCCGCAGACAAACTGACCGGAAACCACCTAGCCATGCCACAACATTCGACGATCCCCCTGATGCGCGCCTGGAACAGCTGGTCCAACCGGCCGGCCGAAATGGTTTTCCTGCCCCTCGGCGTGCGGATCACGCCGATTCTGTACTCGACCCGCAGCAAGTCGACCTCTGTCATCGAACCGCGCCGCGACTCGGTCCGGCTGGGGCGCCACACGATCGACGGCTCGCTGATCGAGCTGGAGACCGATCACAGCGGCACGACCGTGGCCTTTTCGACCACGAAGACCGATCCCTTCGCCGTTCGCGGCAGCTGGGACGGCAAGGTTTCGGCCGAATGGGGGCTGCGCTTCTGGGTGACGCTGGCGATCTCGTCCGATGGCAGTGAGCTCGCCGTCCATGATGCAGGGCGAAACGTCACTCTCTTGAAGATCGGCACCCGCTTCGTGGCGGTCGCGACCTCCGAACCGCCGATCCATGTTACCGGCCACGAGACGATCGACGCATTGTGCGCGGATTTCGAGGAGAACGGCTACTTCTACACCGCCACTCGCAAGAACGAGGCACCTGTCATCGCCTTGCGCTTCAATCTCGAAATGATGCGCAAGGGCGCCTATGCCGCAGGCGTTGCCGATAGCGCGGAGCTTGCCATTTCGAAGGCGCAGGCCTGCCTCGCTGCCGGTGCGCCCGCCGAAATCGCCGATGTCCAGGCAGGCGTGTTCGAAGGCGCGCTCGACGCCATCCGCGATGTGGTCGCCTGGAACACGATCTGGGACGAAACCAATGCGCGCCCCTATACGGCAGTGACGCGGATCTGGAACCTCGGGAAGTTCGCGGTCTGGTACAATGACCAGATTTTCGCGGCTCTATTGGCCGGCGTCTTCGACGCGGATCTGGCGCGCGAGAATATGGCCACTGCGGTGGCGGGTGCGACGCCGCAGGGAAATATCGCCTGCATCGTCACCTCCAACGACGCATGGGTCGATCGTACGCAGCTTCCGTTCGGTGCTTTGGTGGTCTGGCAGTTGTATCAGCGCACCGGCGAACGCTCGATGATCCAGGCAAGCTATGATGCGCTGGTCCGCAATCGGCGCTGGTGGCAGGAAAACCGCGATCCGGATGGTTTAGGGCTGCTCTCCTGCGGTACGTCGGATGTTGGCGAGGGCCTGTACAAGGGGACTGCCTTTGCCGCGCGCAATGAAACCGGCATGGACAATTCCGCGACCCATGACGAGGCGGTCTACGATCCCGTCACCCGCACCCTGTCGACGTTCGACCTCGGCCTCAACTGTGCAGCGGCTCTCGACGCCGAGATGCTGTCGAAAATGGCCGCGGTGCTCGGCAAGCCCGAAGATGCACGCGAATTCGCCGCCCTTGCCGAGCGCAGCCGCAAGCTGATCTCGGAAACACTGTGGGACGAAAGCCGTGGCATATTCGCCAATCGCCAGCGGCGCGGTGGCTTCGTGCGGTCGCTATCGCCGACCAGCTTCTACCCGCTGCTATGCGGCGCGGCCACGCCAGTGCAGGCCGCCCGCCTGCTCGAGCATCTGAGCGATGAAAGCACGTTCGGCGGCGACTACGTTCTTCCGAATGCTACGCGCGACGATCCTGCGTTCGCCGACAATGTCTACTGGCGCGGACGCATTTGGCCGAATGTTAACTACATGGTCTGGCTCGGCCTGCGCCGCTATGGCTTCGTTGCGGAAGCGAGCAAACTTGCCGCCCAGAGCTACGACCTCTTCATGAAGTCCTGGCGCGAGGATCGCATCGCCTCTGAAAACTACAATGCGGTGACCGGCGAGGCGATGGACCAGGGCGATACCGACCCGTTCTACATCTGGGCAGCGATGCTGCCTCTGATGGCCGCCGGCGAGATCGTCGAGTTCGATCCCTGGACGGGCTGGACCGTGCGCAACACTGGGCAGGATGTCGCTCTCGGGCCGATGGTGTCGCCGTCAGGAACGCTGCATCTGGCCGTTGAAGCAGGCATTCTTGCCTTGACGCTGAACCGCCGCACCGCGCTCAGGACCGACCTGCGGACCACGCTCTCGCGCATCACCATCGCAGAAGGGCGGATTGCCTGCACCGTCGCGCCAACCGCCGAAGATGGCTATATCGAGCTGCCTGACCTGAACATTCGTCAGGTCGTTGCTGTCCGTCTGGATGGGGAGAATGTCGCCTTTGTTGCATCACAGCAAGGGATACGCCTCATGATTGCCGAGAGCGCCCGTGACCGCCAACTCGACGTCTATTTTTCACCATGCGAGCCGCTCCCCACGCAAGGTAGCGCTTGACACAAGTCAATTCCTCATCAATAGTTTGTATACAAATAAAAAACGAAAAGACTGATACTAATATCAGAGGGTTTGAACTGAGGTCGGCGACAAATCGAATGATTGAAGTTGGCTTTCTATCGGCGTTATACGCTATTATCCGTCTATAAAACGATGTTCCGCAACTGTGCGGCGCAGGTTTTCACTTGCCCGGAAAAATGCGTGTTCCAATATTCGATTTCCTCTGATGATAGTTTGCATACAAACAATTAGATGTGCCTGGCATGTCGCCTGTTTTCGGCTTAGCCGATCCGTTGAGGTCGCTGACTGCGGTCGCGATCGTCTATAACTGTGTATGTTCAAGAGGGGTGCCACAATGACTGAACTCACCAGACGCAATACGATGAAGTTGATGTCCGCAGCGCTTGTCGCTGGCGTCAGTTTCTCCAGCCTGCCGCGCAAGGCCTTTTCGGCTGGCACCATCACGGTATTGAACTGGCAAGGCTACGGCACGGACGAAGCATGGTCCGTCAAGGCTTTCACCGAAAAGACCGGCATTGCAGTCGTTCACGACTACTATAGCTCGGAATCGGAGATGCTGACCAAACTGCGCACCAATCCGGGCGCTTACGATCTCGTCGTTCTCAACGCCGCACGTTGCGCCCAGGCCGTTGCCGAAGATCTGCTGCAGCCGATCGATTTCAGCAAGGTTCCGAACGCAGCGACGGTCGATGAGAACCTGCGCTCCAACCCGAACTTCAGCAAGGACGGCAAGGGCTTCGCAGTTCCGTGGGTCTGGGGCATGACCTCGCTCGCCATCCGTGAAGGCATGCCGGTTCCCAATAGCTACGCCGTTCTCGCCGACCCTGCCTATAAGGGCCGCGTTGCCATGGACGACGATGCGATCATCAACGTTGCCGTCGGCGCCCTAATGAGCGGCCAGGACATCAACGATCCAAAGGATCTGGCCGCTGTTACGGCTGCACTCAAGTCGATCAAGCCGAACGTTAAGCTTCTCTGGTCCACGGAAGATCAATGGAACAAGTCGTTTGCCGCCAAGGAATTCGACCTGTCGCTCTTCTGGTCGGGCGGTTCGGTGCGCTCCAAGCGCAACTCGAAGCTTCCAGTTCAGTTCGTTGTTCCCAAGGAAGGCGGCATCGGTTGGGTCGATGGTCTCGGTATCCCGGCATCGGCTCCGAACGCGGAAGGCGCGCTTGTGTTCGCCAACTGGATGATCGATCCGGCATTCTATGTGGAATGGGCCACCAAGGTCGGTGCTCCGGCGTCGTCGAACTCGGCCGCTCTGTCCGCGCTTCCGACCGACGATCTGAGCCGCCAGGTGCACAAGCCTGAATACCTGAAGACAATGGGCATCATGTCGGCGCTGCCGGACGATCGCCGCGAAGCCTTCAACAACGTATGGCAGGAAGTGAAAGCCTTCTATGCAGAATGACCAACTGACATTGGCGTTAGTGCGTGGACCTTCGGGTCCGCGCAGTCGGCGCGCGCTCCCGTCATGGGTTTCGACGACAGCCTTGCTGCTGCCAACTTATGCTTGGTTGACACTTGCTGTCTTCCTGCCGCTGCTGACTATGTTCGTGTTCAGCTTCATGTCGGCGACACCGATGGGCAAGGCCCCGATCGTCTTTACGCTGAAGCAGTACCGCGCCTTCATCGATCAGCCCTATCTGGTCGGCATCGGCATCACATCATTGCTGATCGGCTTCTGGACAACGCTGTTTTGCGCCATACTCGGCTTTCTCGCCGCCGTTGCGCTGGTTCGATCGACCTTTGGCAAGACGCGCGAAATGCTGCTGATCCTGATCCTTCTGCCCTTCTGGACCAACGGTCTGGTGCGCGTGTTCTCTTGGACGATGGTGCTCCGGGAAAACGGCTTCCTCGACAATCTGCTGCACATGATTGCGCCCGAGGCCGGATCGATCGGCTTTCTCTACACACGCTATGCAATCGTGGTCGGTCTTGTTCACGGCTATCTGCCATACATGATCCTGACCTGTTACATCGCCCTGGTGGCAATCGACGACGCGATCATAGAGGCTGCATCCAGCCTCGGCGCACGCTGGTGGACCATTCTGTTCAAGATTCTGGTGCCGCTCGCGGCTCCTGGCCTGATCTCCGGCTCCGTCCTGATCTTCATTCCGGTCATCGGTTCGTTCATGGAGCCGCGCATCCTGGGTGGCCGTGTCGGCGTCACCATGGGGACGGTGATCGAAGACCAGTTCACGCAAGCCTTCAACTGGCCGCTCGGCGCATCATTGTCCTTTACGCTGCTGGCCGTCGTGCTCGCCATTTTCGCAACCTTCTCCGGCGTTCTGCGCCGTGGCACGACAGCTTGAGGAGGGGATCATGAACCCGCTTGGACGTCTCTATCTCATCGCGATCCTGATCTTCCTCTATACGCCCATTCTCGTGATGATGGCGATGGGCTTCAACGCTTCGCCGCTTTATCAGCTGCCGTTCAGCTTTTCGCTGCAATGGTACCAGGCGCTGTGGAGCAACACTGTTTTGCTGACGGCCGGCATCAACAGCATCGTTATTGCCACCATCACCGCGGTGCTGGCGACAGCGCTCGGGACCATGGCATCGGTGGCGCTGTCGCGGCGGACATTCCGCGGCAAGAGCCTGCTGCAGCTTATGCTTCTGCCACCGATTGCCATCCCATGGCTGATCACCGGCACGGCCATGCTGATCTTCTTCTACTGGAGCGGCATCGGGCGCGGCATGCATGCCCTGCTGATCGGCCACGTGGCCCTCGCCATCCCTTATGTGGTTCTGGTGGTCGGTACCGGTTTTCGGACCATTCGTGCCGATCTCGAAGACGCCGCGATGAGCCTTGGCTCCACGCCGGTCCACGCTTTCTTCTCGGTGACACTGCCGCTGCTTTATCCGAGTATCCTCGGCGCGGCACTTTTCGCCTTCGCCGTATCGCTCGACCAGTTCGTCATTTCCTACTTTCTCGCAACGCCCGGCTACACCACGCTGCCGGTGCAGATCTACTCCTCGATCCGCAAGGGCTTCACCCCTGAAATCAATGCGATCTCGACCGTGCTTCTGCTCGGTTCGATGACGATCATCCTGATTTTCGCGCGCTTCGCCAAGCCCGGAGACACCCGTGACAAACGTTAAAGTCAATTCCGTCGCCAAGACCTATGGCACCACGCCCGTCCTGTCAGATATCACCACCGAGTTTCCGGAAGGCTCCTTCACCAGCCTTCTTGGACCGTCCGGTTCCGGAAAGACTACGCTTCTGCGCATCGTCGCGGGCTTCATCAAGCCGGACCAGGGCGTTGTCACGATCGGCAACAACGATGTGACCGATATCCCGGTCTGGGGTCGTAACATCGGCATGATGTTCCAGTCTTACGCCTTGTTTCCGCACATGACGATCGCCCAGAATGTTGCGTTTGGTCTGGAACGTCGCGGCATCAAGGGCGCGGCCGCTCGCAAGGAAGTCGATCGCGCTCTGGAGATGGTGCGGCTTCCCGGCTTCGGCGACCGCACGCCCAAGCAGCTGTCCGGTGGCCAGCAGCAGCGCGTCGCGCTGGCGCGCGCCATCGTCATCAAGCCGAGCGTGTTGCTTCTGGACGAACCGCTGTCGGCGCTCGATCGGCGTCTTCGTCAGGAGATGCAGGTCGAACTGCTGCGTATCCAGCGCGAGAGCGGTCTTACGACGATCTTTGTCACCCACGACCAGGAAGAGGCGCTGACACTCTCCGACAAGGTCGCCATTCTCGACAAGGGGCGGATTGTCCAGATCGGCGAGCCGGAAGCGGTCTACGAGCGGCCCCTGACACGCTTTGCCGCGGAATTTCTCGGCGATTCCAACTTCCTGACCGGTACGATTGATAACGGTGCCGTGCGCCTGAACGATGGCACCGTGGTGACAACCACCGGGACACTACCCGGCGACCGCTCGAAGGTCACGCTCGCCGTGCGCCCGGAAAAGATGTCGATCGTATCGGGCCCGACGGACGGCAACAGCCTGACGGCGCGCATCACCACCGTCATTTATGCTGGCCCGGTGCTTTCTTATCTCCTGGAAACCAAGGACGGACTGCCGCTCAAGCTGTTTGCACAGAACCGCGACGGCAAGGTCCTGAGCGATGGTGACACCATCACCTTGAGCTGGTCTCCGGAACACACGGTCCCGGTGGCTGAGTGACCATGGCGACCGTGCCGTTTTCGAAAAAAACGTTGCATGTCGTCATCGATATGCAACGCCTGTTTATCGAGGAGACGGCGTGGTACACGCCGGCGATTGCCGAGATTCTTCCGAACGTGATGGCGCTGTGCGCTGCAAGGCCATCCGATACCGTGTTCGCCCGTTTCATGGTTCCGCGGGATCCCGAAAGCGCCAAGGGCCGATGGAAGAACTATTATCGCCGATGGTCGGCTGTGACGCTGGATGAACTTGACGTCGCGATGCTTGATCTGGTCGCACCGCTTGCGGCGGTCGCCCAACAGGGATCGCTCGTCGACAAGGAAACCTATTCGGTCTTCGGGTCGCCCGGTTTTTCCGAGCGATTGCAGGCAGCAGGCATCGATACCATGATCTTTTCGGGCGTCGAAACCGATGTTTGCGTCTACGCCAGCGTTCTCGATGCAGTCGATGCCGGCTACCGTGTCGTTCTGGCAGAAGACGCGCTGGCAAGCGGCGACATGAAGGCGCATAGAGTCGTCGTCGAGAATTTGGCGCCAAGGCTTTCTGAGCAGATTGAAATTCTGTCGACAGAAGCCATCCTGAACTTATGGCGAGAATGAATTTAGGAACGCGGTTGCCTGCCTGGAAGACGAACAGATAGATTTGAGAGATCCCATGGACGTTCCGTTCAAAGATAAAGCCGATTCGCCAAAGGCAGCACCTTCATCCGCGGCCGACGCAAACGCTCCGCAGGCCGAATATGCGCTTGGCGAACAGATCGGATTTTATCTGCGCCAGGCCAACCAACGCCATGTCGCCATCTTCACAGGCCTGATGGCTGAGAAGCTGACCACGACCCAATGGGCAGCGCTGGTCAAACTCAAAGATCTGCAGCCCTGTTCCCAGGGCAATCTTGGCCGTGAGACGGCGATGGATATGGCGACCATCAAGGGCGTCGTCGACCGGCTCGTCAAGCGCGGGCTGGTTCACACCGCGCCGGATGCAGCCGATGCGCGGCGTCTTGTTTTGACGCTGACTGCAGAAGGGGAGGCGACGGTAGCGCGCAATCTATCGATCGCCCTTCAGATTTCGCAAGAAACGCTGAGCACCTTGACGCTTGCCGAGCGGATGATGCTGATGGAACTCCTGCAGAAGATCTGCTGACAGGACCATCTCTGCTGCCCAGAAATGAGAGAGTATCGATGTTTCAGCCCAGCGACGACGAAATCCACTCGCTTGTCGGCCAGATGACGGTTGCCGAAAAGGTCGATCTGCTGAGCGGACGTGGTCTGTGGAAGACAGGATCCATCGAACGGCTCGGCATTCCATCTGTTGTCATGACCGACGGCGCCTATGGCGTTCGTTACTCGACGACCCAAATCGACGCCGGTGACAGTGATGCAGACAGCCTGCAGGCATTCTTGGAACTCGTCGACCAGCAGGCCGATGCGCCAGGCGGTATGTTCGGCATGACCCGTCCCGCGACGTGCTTCCCAAACGGCAATCTGCTTGGCTGTTCGTGGGACGTCGATCTGGCCTATCGGATGGGGGCGGCGCTGGCGGCGGAATGCCAGAACTTCGGCGTCCATCTCCTGCTTGGACCGGGCATCAATATCCGCCGCACGCCGTTGGCCGGCCGTGCCTACGAGTATTATTCCGAGGACCCCCTCATCAGTGGGGACATTGCTGCGGCCGTCATCTCGGGCCTGCAGGATAACGGCATCGGGGCCTCGCTGAAGCATTTCGCTTGCAACAATTCCGAGATCGAACGAACAACCACCAGCTCAGAAGTCGATGAACGGGCACTGCGCGAGATCTACTTGGCTGGCTTTGAACGGGCGATCGAAAAGAGCGCGCCCTGGACCGTCATGAGCGCTTACAATCCGCTGAACGGTGTCCAGGCGGCCGAGAATCACTGGCTTCTCACCACAATCCTGCGCGAGGAGTGGGGCTATGACGGGCTTGTCGTTTCTGACTGGCACGCCATCAAGGATCGTGGGGCTGCGCTCTCTGCCGGGACAGATCTCGACATGCCGGAGAGCAAGCCACGCAAAGCGCGCCTGAGTGCTGCGATCAAGGCCGGTAAAGTGGCGCCCGAGGCGGTCGACGCTGCCTGCGCGAAGGTTCTGGCATTCGTGCGCCAATGCAAGTTGAACGAGCGGCGCGGGATGGCCGCGAACCTTGACGGGCACCATGCCCTGTCGCAGGAGATCGCCGCGGAATCGATCGTGCTGCTGCGCAACGAAGGCAATGTGTTGCCTATTGATCCAAGCCGCCCAGGCGAGATCCTCGTCGTCGGCGATGGCGCTGTCACCCCTGTCATTCAGGGTTCTGGGTCGGCCACGACCAACCCTTATCGCGTTGACAGCCCCTTCGTTCAGATCGCCGCCCGGGCGGGAAGTGACCTCAAGGCAAGGCATCTGCCATTTTCCTCCACTGTTCCGGTCGGCATGCCGGCATCGATCGAAACGATCGTCGAGGCAGCATCGAGTGCCGACGTCACGCTGGTGTTCGCGGAGAACGAGAAAAGCCGCCACGGCGAGGGCAACGACCGTGACTCACTGAGGCTGGCCGCCAGCCACGATGCTCTCATCAAGGCGTTGGCGGCAGCCGGACGGAAGGTCATCGTCGTGCTCTCGATGCCCGATACCGTCGAGATGCCGTGGCTCGAGGATGTCCATGCCGTGCTTGCCATCTTCTATCCGGGGCAAGGCGGCGGCGAAGCGCTCGCTCGCATTCTATTCGGCGAGCAGAACCCTTGCGGCAAGCTCTCCGCCAGCATGCCCGCGCGAATGCAGGATATTCCCGGCTGGCACACCTATCCCGGCGAGCACGGACGCCATGTCTACAGCGAGGGTATTTTTGTCGGCTATCGCTTCTACGATCTCAAAGCGATTGTCCCGGCGTTCCCGTTCGGGCATGGGCTCAGCTATACGACGTTCTCTTATGAGAATATCGAGATCGATGCGCGTGAGATCGGCGCAGCTGCGGATTGTCGGGTACGTGTCACTGTCCGCAACAGCGGATCGGCCGCCGGCAAGGAGGTCGTCCAGCTCTATGTGCGCCCGCTTGCGCCAGGCCTGAAGCGGCCGATCCGTGAACTCAAATCCTTTGCCAAGCTGCATCTGCAGCCCGGCGAGGCGAAGACGGTGAGCTTCACGCTAACGCAGCGCGATTTTCGCTATTTCGATACCTCACGCTCTACCTGGGTTCTTGATGCGGAGGCTTTCGTGATCGAGGCTGCGGCATCCTCCCGCGATATCCGCTTGTCCGTCACCCTGCCGTGCCGCCCGGAAGCTTCCGCTCTGCCTGTCATCTCGCCCAACTCTCCCACGGCGCTCGTTTTCGCCCATCCGAAGGCCGAGGCCGCTCTGGTCGACTTCTTCATCGCGGCGCTTTCGATTTCTGTTGCGGAAGCCACGGCACTTCTGGCCAAAACGAAAGGCTCCTTTCTTGGCTTCTACGACACCCTCAGCTGGTATGTCGGCGATAGCGTCAAGGAGAGCGATCTCGCCAGTGTCTTCGCTCGATTGAACGACCATCACTATTAGGCTCCGTCAAGATGATGGCGGCCGGCTATTCGAACCGTGCATCGCCCATCTTGCTGGGCGATGCATCCTAGCGTCGCGCTGTTCTTCGCTCCGCATTTGGGACAGGGTTTAAAATAGCCAAAGTTCCATAAATAGGCGCTATGCCATATCTCATAGGTTCTTCAGGGGGGCGCTGGTAATGATCCTTTCAAGAGCTGACCATTTAGACGCCATTCGATCATGGTCAGAAGTGCGAGGTGCTCATTGGACGATCCTAGGGACATTTTCATGCCGATGACCTCGGCACAAAACGCCCCTGCATGACAACCATTTCAGCGTCGCGCTTTCCGGTGATCATTGCGACAATGGCGTCGACCATCTCGCCGGCGGGCTGTTCGTAGCTTGTCAGTCCATAGGCGGGGGCGCCGCCGAGCTCGATATTGTCGAAGCCGACGACTGCCAGGTCTTGCGGGACTCCGAGACCGAATTCGCTCCGGGCGACATCCATCGCTCCCATCGCCAAAATGTCATTTTCACACATCAATACATCGATGCGCGACGCGGGCGAAGTTGCACGCAAATAAGTTCGTGCTGCCTCGGCGCCGGCCTGGGCGCTGTATCTTTCCGCGGCCAATTCTGTGACGCCTTCAACACCCTTCCGTCGCCAGAAATTTGCATAATGATGGCGCCTGCCCAGCGCCGTCGACAGGGTTCTCGCCCCCGTCATAAAGCCGGGACGGCGATAGCCCTTGTCGAACAGGTAATCGACGATCTCGCTGAGAGCGAGTTCTGCATCGCAGGCAATCGCGGGAACGCCGGGAATTTGGCTGTCTCTCGCAAGAACGAACATCGGCGGGAAACCTCGGCCAAGGCGTCGATCACCGAGCGTTTCCTCGCGAAAGGCGGTACCGAATAGGATAACGGCGTCGAATTGTCGTTGGTCGGCGTTGATCAACGCGTGAACGTGATCGAAATGGCGGTTGATGTTGATCAATACGGTCAGCAGACCCTGTGCCTGCAGGCGCTCGGTCAACATCTCCAGAACCGGAAGCTTGTGCGGATTGGCGAAGTCGTCGACGAAGACGGCCACCTGATGGGTGGTGTTCGTCGCAAGACTGCGGGCAAGCAGGTTAGGCGAATAGTTCAGGACCTCGGCCGCCTGAAGCACTTTTTGTCTGCTTGCGTCCGTAATCGACGCACCTGGCGTGAACGCACGGATGACGGTCCATTTCGACACGCCGGCAGCCTCAGCCACCTCTTTTGCCGTCGCCCGTTTGCGCATGCCCGCCTCCTTCTGATTGGAATGAATATTCCACAAAAAAATAAAAATGGAATGGACGCTTGATTTTTGTCGACAATAAAGTAGCTTTATCGAGTTTGCTACCGGGTGCAAATGGAGTTGCAACCGGTAGCATTCGGAGGTTCGGGTAGCGCGGACTGTTTTTTGGGAGGGTAAAATGAAATTCGGTTTGAAATCGCTTCTCACGGGCGCGGCCGTTGCTGCTGCGCTCATGGGCTCTTCGGCAATCGCCAATGCCGCTGACATTCGCATCGTCACCGTCACTCACGGCCAGGCCAATGATCCTTTCTGGTCCGTCGTCAAGAACGGCGTCAACGCAGCGGCGAAGGACATGGGTATTAGCGTCGATTATCGCGCTCCGGAAACTTTCGACATGGTGTCGATGGGGCAGCTCATCGATGCTGCCGTCAATCAGAAGCCCGATGGGCTCATCGTCTCCATTCCAGACGCCTCAGCACTCGGTCCATCCATCAAGAAGGCTGTCGCCGCCGGTATCCCGGTTATTTCCATCAATTCCGGTTCCGACGTTTCAACGGAGCTAGGAGCGCTGTTGCATGTTGGCCAGGACGAATATACCGCCGGCAAAGCCGCCGGCGCGAAGCTGCATGAGCTGGGCGGCAACGAAGGCCTGTGCGTGAACCAGGAGGTCGGCAATGTTTCGCTCGATCTGCGCTGCAAGGGCTTTGCCGACGGGTTCGGCGGCAAGGTCACGGTGGTACCCGTCAGCAACGATCCGGCAGATGTCCGCGCGAAGGTCAAGGCGGCACTGAGTTCAAATACCGCCGTCGACACCGTCATGGCGCTCGGTGCCAGCACGGCCGGCGAGCCGTCGCTGGCGGCGGTAGAGGATGTCGGAATGACCGGCAAGATCAAGGTGGCGACATTCGACCTTTCAGCCGATTTCCTGAAAGCCGTGGCCGACGGCAAGGCAGCATTCGCGATCGATCAGCAGCAGTTCCTGCAGGGCTATCTACCGGTCGTATTTTTGGCAAACTACGCCAAATACGGGCTTATCCCGGGTGGTAATGTTCCGTCCGGCCCGAACCTCATCACCAAGGACAAGGCTGCCCAGGTTGTGGATCTTTCCGCCAAGGGCATTCGCTGACCGGAATTGCCGAAAGGCATTCTCCCAGAATCTCCTCCTCCTAGTGGGGAGGAGGTTTGGCTGACCGAACGCGCTGCCGAACAGCGCCACCGCTACCCTAAATTACGATCCAGTCGGAGGAGTTATGGCTTCGCTTGAGCAGAGAACGGCGGCTGCGCCGAAGGCCGATGAGCGCGTCAAACAAGTGAATTTTCTGACGCATATGATGCGGCGGCCCGAGCTTGGTGCTGTGGCAGGTCTTGTTCTCGTCATCGTCTTTTTCTTTCTTACCGCAGATTCGACGATGTTTTCGCTTTCCGGCTTGATGACCATCATGGCGCCGGCATCGCAATTGGGAATCCTTGCCATTGCGGCGGCACTTTTGATGATCGGAGGAGAGTTCGATCTCTCGATTGGCTCGATGGTGGCCTTTGCGGGACTGATCTTCGGCGTCATCCTCACGAATTTCGGTCAGCCGCTTTCGGTTGCCATCGTTATGACGATGCTCTTTGCCGCGTTCATGGGCGCGATCAATGGGCAGATCGTCATTCACACACGCCTTCCGTCCTTCATCGTGACCCTGGCATTCCTCTTCATTCTCCGTGGCCTGACGCTTGTCGGCCTGAAATGGGCGACAGGCGGCTCGACGCAGCTTCGCGGCATCAGCGACCGTGTCAAGGACAGTCCGCTGCTTGGCTTCTTTTCCGGCGATGCACTGAAGGGCGTCTTTGTCTGGCTCGCGGATCACGATCTGATCGACAGGTTCCCCAACGGCGTGCCGAAGGTCACGGGCATCCCGGTCTCCGTATTGTGGTTTGTCGCGCTTGCCCTGGCTGCGACCTGGGTCCTCCTGCGCAACCGCATGGGCAACTGGATCTTTGCTGCCGGTGGCGATCCCAATGCGGCGAGAAACTCCGGCGTCCCCGTTCACAGAGTTAAGACCGGCCTGTTTGCACTGACAGCATGCGCGGCAGCTCTGGTTGCCATCATCACCGTGCTCGATGCTGGCTCGACTGACGCCAGACGCGGCTTTCAGAAAGAGTTCGAGGCGATCATTGCCGCCGTCATTGGTGGGTGCTTGCTGACGGGCGGCTACGGTTCGGCGATTGGCGCCTTCTTCGGCGCGATCATCTTCGGCTCGGTCTCGATCGGCCTGACCTACACCAAGTTCGATTCCGACTGGTTTCAGGTCTTCCTGGGTTCGATGTTGCTGCTCGCCGTTCTCTTCAACAATTTTATCCGCCGCAAGGTTACCGGGGAGCGCTGATCATGTCTGATGTCAATAATCGAACGCCGATCATCGAAGTGACTGACATCATCAAGCACTACGGCTCCGTGATTGCGCTCAACGGCGTGTCGATGCAAGTGTCGGCCGGAGAAGTGCTTTGTCTCCTCGGAGACAATGGCGCGGGGAAATCCACATTGATCAAGACGCTCTCCGGTGTCGTGCGCCCAAGCGGAGGTTCGTTCCTGGTCGAAGGCAAGCCGGTCAATTTTCGCAGTCCGCGCGACGCGCTCGATGCAGGGATCGCGACCGTCTATCAGGATCTTGCCATGATCCCGCTGATGTCGATCACCCGTAATTTCTTCATGGGGCGGGAGCCTCGCAAGGGCTTCTTCCCTTTCCGTCGCCTCGACCTCACGCATTGCAACGATGTCACGCGGGAAGAGATGCGCAAAATCGGCATCGATATCCGCGATCCCAATCAGGCGGTGGGTACATTGTCCGGGGGCGAACGCCAGTGCGTTGCCATTGCTCGCGCCGTCTATTTCGGCGCCAAGATCCTCATTCTCGACGAGCCGACCTCGGCGCTCGGTGTGGCGCAAACCTCGATGGTGCTGAAATACATCCATCAGGTTCGACAGAAAGGACTGGGCGTCATTTTCATCACCCACAATGTCCGCCATGCCTATGCGGTGGCAGACCGCTTCACCATCCTCAATCGCGGCCAGACGCTTGGTACCTTTGCCAAGGCGGACATCGCGATGGATGAGCTTCAGAACCTCATGGCTGGCGGCAAGGAACTGCAGCAATTGTCCGCAGAACTCGGCGGTACGATCTAGCCGGCCCGCTTCCGAAGCGGCGATCGCTTGGCTTTCAAAGGACGTCGCCGCCCTCTCACTCAATCAACTATGGAATACTGTTATGAACGACGGCTCGTCGAATGCCTCATCCCCCTTCACGCTCGCGGTCTGCGCCGAGATGGTCTTTAAGTCGCTTCCTGTCGTCGACAGGCTCAAGCGCATTACCGAACTCGGCTTTCAAGCCGAGATCTGGGACTGGACGAAACATGACATCGCTACCCTTGCAAGATCAGGAGCAGCCTTCTCGTCGATGACGGGCTATGTGACCGGCACGCTCGCCGATGACGAGGGCGCCGACGAATTGCTGCGAACTGCGAAGCAATCGATCCCGGTCGCAAGGGAGCTCAATTGCCCGCGCCTCAACCTGCACGGAACCGGTCTCGACGGCCAGGGCCTGCCGGTGGTCAAGGCCGACAAAGTGACGGGCGCCATGTGGCTCAAGGCGCGCGACACGCTTAACCGCATCGCGGACCTCGGCGAGAAAGAGGGCGTCACCTTCGTGCTCGAAAACCTCAATGAAGCAGTCGATCACCCCAAGACACCGTTTGCCAAAGCCGAAGATACGCTCGCGCTCGTTTCGTCGGTGAACCGACCGGCGCTGAAGCTCAATCTCGACCTCTACCACGCCCAGATCGGCGAAGGAAACCTGATCGAGCTGTGCCGGCGCGCTCTGCCCCATATCGGCGAAATACAGGTGGCGGACGTTCCCGGCCGCATGGAGCCGGGCACCGGAGAAATAAACTACAAGGCAATCGCCCGTGCTCTCAAGAATATGGGCTATCGCGGGACGATCGGCATGGAGGCCTGGGCCTCCGGCGATGATGAGACGGCGCTTGCCCGTTTCCGCAACGTCTTCACCGTTTGAAGATTTCGATAGTCAACGCTTACACGTCATGGAGAAATATCAATGATCAGGTTTGGAGTGATCGGCGCCGGCCGGATAGGCAAGGTGCATGCCGCGACTATTGTGGCGAACCCGAAGGCGAAGCTCGTCTATGTGGCGGATGCCTTCAAGGCATCGGCTGAGGCGCTTGCCGCGCAGACGGGCGCCGAGGTTGCCGAAGCGGCAGATGTCATCAAGTCCTCAAGTGTCGATGCGATCCTCATCGCGACACCGACCCCCAGCCACGCCGATCTCATCGAGGCGGCCGCGAAGGCCGGCAAGGCTATCCTCTGCGAAAAGCCGGTGTCCCTGTCGGTCGAGCGCATCAATGCCTGCCTCGACATCGTCGAGAAGAACAGGTCGACCTTGATGATCGGCTTCAATCGCCGGTTTGACCCCAACTTCGCCAGTGTGGAAGCACGTCTGCGCCGCGGCGACATCGGCGACATCGAGATCGTGACGATCACCAGCCGAGATCCCGCGCCGCCGCCGGCCGACTACGTCAAGTCCTCCGGCGGGCTGTTCCGCGACATGATGATCCATGACTTCGATATGGCCCGCTTCCTCATCGGGGAGGAATTCGTCGTCGTGAATGCACTTGGATCGTCGCTCGTCGACAAGGCGATCGGAGCTGAGGGCGATGTGGATACCGCCGCCGTGCAGATGCAGACGGCTTCCGGACGCATTGCGGTCATCACCAATTCTCGCCGGGCGACTTACGGCTACGACCAGCGCATCGAAGTCCATGGAGCTGCCGGCATGCTAGCAGCGAGGAATATCCACGCAACCAGCGTCGAGCTTTCCAATGCGAATGGTGTCAGCGGCGACCCCGTTCAATATTTCTTCCTCGAACGCTACGCCCAGGCCTACGCCAACGAGATCAATGCCTTCATCGATGCGATCGACAGCGGCAATCGTTCACCGAAGCCCGGCGGACTTGATGGCCTCCAGGCGCAGAAACTGGCGGAGGCCGCCACCGTGAGCTGGCAGACGGGCAGGCCGGTGCAGCTCGGTTAACAAGCCTCGATGCGGTGCGGCCAAGTCCTGACGTTGCCGCATCGCCACCGGGCTCACGTGCCGCCCCGCGATATGCGTCCGGATCGCACCGCGCTTTCCGGAAGACGTTCTTTGGAAGGCGAAGCGCAATGCCACAGGAAAGAAACCACCATCCTCCCGCGACACTGCAGGAATTGAAGTACCTGATCGCCAAGCGGCAGATCGTCTTTCCCAATAGTCTCGAGCAGGTCGCGAGACAGATCATAGAACGGCCGGAAATGATTGCTTTCGAAAGTGCTGCTGCGATTGCACGCAATTGCAAGGTTTCTCAAACGACGGTGCACCGATTTGCACAGCACATTGGGTTTCAAACGTTGGGCGAGTTTCGCGCGGTGATAAGAGATCATCTTCGCAAGACTGCTGCAAATCGCCGCTAGGCGGACAGCAGCTGTGGGCTCCTGTCATCAGGATCATGTTGGGTACGGAACAAGAACAGCTCTGGGCGCCATCCGCGTTGGCAGCAGGGATTGAACCATGGCGCGGTATGCCGGTTTGCGTTTCGGAATTTCGTGGGGCACACTTGGAAGCGGGAGCGCGCCCGCGACCGGACTGCCTTCTCATCGATCCCATGTAAATCGGGCAACGTCGAAGCTTCCCCGCTTCAATTGCCGCGAGACTTTTTTGTTGCCATGGACGCGGAACTTCGCATCGTAGCCACCGCATATCTTGATCTTCGATATCCGTTGCGGGCGCGGACCGACAGGCGGTCGACGTCCAGGAGCTTCGCGACTTGACGGGGGAAATCGCAGCGGATCGGCTCGGTTCTGAACAACCCCCGGTGTCTGTCGATGAACGATGTCATCGCTTCAATTGGCGGTCGAGCTCTGGCCCGAGAACTCAACCCGACTACAAGCTCTAAGCGTCAAGATAACGCTCGGCCAGACGCGCCCAAATGGCCGCGCCGGTCGTCAGGCTGCCGTCATTGAAATCGTATTTCGACGAATGCAGGATCGGCGAGTCCTTGCCGTTGCCGAGACGGAGGAAACTACCGGGCCTACGCTCAAGGAAATAGGCGAAGTCTTCGCTGCCGGGCAGGAGAGGGCATGTGAAGACATTTTCAGCGCCAATCAGTTCCTCGGCCACTTCGCGAGCGAATGCCGTTTCCCTTTCCGAATTCACAACGACTGGATAGCCATGCTCATAGTCGATCTCGGCTCTTGCGCCATGGCCCTCCGCAACGCTTGCCGCCAGCGTGCGGATGCGCTCCTCGAGGAAGGTGCGGATCGCCGGGTCGAATGAGCGGACGCTCATCGAGATCTTTGCCGTGTTCGGAATGACGTTCGACGCTTCGCCGGCATGGATCGTGCTGACGGTGACGACGGCCGTCTGGGTTGGATCGACATTGCGCGAGACGATCGACTGCAGCGTGACGACGAGGTTGCAGGCGACCAAAACCGGATCAACTGTGAGATGCGGTCGCGACGCATGGCCGCCCTTGCCGACAATGGTGATCTTTACCGTATCGCCGGCCGCCATCATCGGACCGGATCGGGTGAGCAGTGCGCCGGCCGGCATGCCGGGATGGTTGTGTAGGCCGAAGATCGCGTCGATCGGGAAACGCTCGAATAGGCCGTCGGCGATCATCCGTTGCGCGCCGCTGTTCTGCCCGGCCTCTTCGGCCGGCTGGAAGATCAACGTCACTGTGCCGTTGAAGCGTCTTGTCCGCGCCAGATATTCGGCTGCACCGAGAAGAACCGTGGTGTGGCCGTCGTGGCCGCAGGCATGCATCTTGCCGGGTATGGTGCTGGCATAGGCGACACCCGTCTCTTCCTCGATCGGCAATGCATCCATGTCGGCACGGATACCGATGCTCTTGGTGCCGGTGCCGTTCTTCAGCGTCGCCACGACGCCATGGCCGCCGACATTGCGGGTGACAGCATATCCCCAGGCTTCCAGCTTATCGGCTACGTACCGGGCAGTCTCGGTTTCCTCGAAGGAAAGTTCCGGGTTGGCGTGCAGGTGATGGCGGGTCGCCTTCAGCTCGGCTTCCATGGCATCGAAATCGGATACGCGGGCGTAGAGATTGTCTTGCGAGGGCATCGGAGTTCCAGACTTAGCAAAATTCAAACAAAAGGCCCCGGCCTTTGGGGCCGGGGCTAGGCGGGGAGATTTTTAAAGAAAGCGCGACAGAAAAGCCTGCGTGCGCGGATGCTGCGGATTGCCGATCACATCCTCGGGCTTGCCCTGTTCGACGACCACGCCGCCGTCCATGAACACCACCCGGTCGGCCGCTTCACGGGCAAAACTGATCTCGTGGGTGACGACGATCATGGTGAGACCCTGCTTTGCCAGATCCCGCATCGTCGCCAACACTTCGCCGACCAATTCCGGATCGAGTGCCGAGGTCGGCTCGTCGAACAGCATCAGCTTCGGCTTGATCGCCAGTGCGCGGGCAATCGCCACGCGCTGCTGCTGGCCGCCGGAGAGCTGCCGCGGATAGGCATTGGCCTTCTCCGACAGACCGACGCGTTCCAAAAGGCGCTTGGCGTTCTCGATCGCATCCTTTCGGCTTTGACGATGGACGCCGACTGGCGCTTCGATGACGTTCTGCAGCACGGTCATGTGCGGGTAGAGGTTGAACTGCTGGAACACCATGCCGATCTTGCGGCGCTGCCTGGCAATGCCGGTGGGCGACAGCTTTTCCAGATGGTCGTTCTTCACCCGGTAACCGATCTGTTCGCCATCAACCTCGATATATCCCTTCTGGATATCTTCGAGGTGATTGATACAGCGTAGAAAGGTGGATTTGCCCGAGCCGGACGGCCCCAGAATGGCCACGACTTCCCCCGGCATGATGTCGAGGTCGATGCCCTTCAACACTTCGAGCTGGTCGAAGGACTTGTGGACATTACGAGCCTGGACGAGGGGCTTGGCGGTATCGACGATGGTCAATGGCTTGCCTCCTCTATGACGGCGGCGGGCTTGGGCGTGGCGCCATTGCGGCGGTCGCTGCGGCCGTAATAGGCTTCGATATAGCTCTGGCCGATATTCAGCACCGAGGTGATGAGTAGGTACCAGATGACCGCGACCAGCAGCATTGGGATGATCTCGAACGTGCGATTATAGATCGACTGAACCGAATAAAGCAGGTCGGCCATGGCGATGACGCTGACGATCGAGGTCGCCTTGATCATGCTGATCAGCTGATTGCCGGTCGGTGGTACGATCGAACGCATCGCCTGCGGAATAATGATCCGCCATAGGGCTCGCGCCTTGGTCATGCCGAAGGCTTCCGCCGTTTCGGTCTGACCGCGGTCAACCGACAGAAGGCCGCCGCGGATGATTTCCGCCATATAGGCCGCCTCGTTGAGTGCGAGGCCGACGATCGCCGCGGTCAGCGGCGTGATGACGGAATTGGTATCCCAGCTGATGAGCGTCGGGCCGAAGGGAAGGGAAATCGATATCGTCGGAAACAACGTCGACATGTTGTACCAGAAGATCAGCTGGACTAGGAGCGGCGTGCCGCGGAAGAACCAGATGAACAGTGACGCGAACGAGCGTGCTAGCTTGTCGGACGACATGCGTGCAATCGCGATCACGAGGCCGAGCGCGACGCCGAGGATCATGGCGATCACGGTGAGGCCAAGGCTGACGTAAAGACCGTTCAAGACCGTCGGATCGAAGAAATACTGGGCAACAACCGGCCAGCCGAAGTTTTCGTTAGCGGCGATGATCCAGCCGAAGTCGACGACGACCAGCGCAATCACGATCCGGAGAGCAAGAGGGCCGCTCCGGAAAGGCGTGTGGGCCGTCGCCACATCGCGGAAGTCCTCGGCGCCCGAAGGCGCCGCATGTGTCGTAGTGTTCGCGCTCATTTGGGAAGCTGTCCACCGAGGTTGAGGCCGGGCTGCTTGATCATGTTGTTCTCAAGGCCCCACTTCTTCATGATCGCGGCATAGGTACCGTTGTCCATGAGAACCTTAATTGCGTCGATGAACAGCGGGCCGAGCGGCGAACCCTTTGGAACGACGGCACCCTGGAAAATGTCGTCAAAACCGTTCTTTTGCCCGACGCCGTTCAGTTCCAGCTGGCCGTTCGCCTGGCTGACGAAATAGGTCAGCGGTGCCTGCGAAGAGAAGAAAGCGTCGGCGCGCTTAGAGCGGACGGCCAGGATGGATGCCGGCTGATCGGTATAGGACTGCACTTCCACCGGTTCCTTGCCTTCGGCCTTGCACTTGTCCGACTGTACCTTGATCACCCGTTCGGCGGATCCGCCGGCCATAACCGAGATGCGCTGGCCGCAGGCCTTGTCCAGCGAGGTGATGCCCTTCGGGTTGCCCTTCAGGGTGGCGAAGACAACGAATTCCTGCACCCAGTCGACGAAGTCGCTTGCCGTTTCGCGATCCTTGTAGTCGCCGACCGGACCGAAGGCGAACTGGTAACGGCCCGAGTTGACGCCGGCCAGCAGCGCCGGCAGCCCGCCAACTGTCGCATGGTCGATCTTGACGCCGAGCACCTGTCCGATCGCGTCCGTCAGGTCGGCGCTGGCGCCGGTCATGACGGTGCCGGTGACGATCTCGTAGGGAGGGAACGAGCCGTTATTGACGGAGATCATTTTGCCGGCCGACTTGATGTCGTCCGGCAGGCGATCGTGCAGCTCCTTGTTGACGTCCAGCTTGATGGATACGTCCTGCGCCTTGGCGACGCTAGCAAGTGCTGCGCCGGCGAGGGCGAGAGCGATGAGTTTCTTATGCGACATGTTCATTCCCCTTGTTTTACTAAGCTACGTTTCTCGAGAGATTAAGGGTGCGACTGCCGGTCAGATCCGGCTGCCATCCGTATCGAATGCGAAAAGCTCTTCCGGCGTCATGTGGCGCTTCATGATGCCCTGGGCATGCAGCTCACTGGCGAAATCGTCGATCATCTTGCGGTTGGCGGTAAATCCGCTGGCATCCCAGCCCTTGGGCAGCTCGCGCGACGTTTTCAGTACCTCTTCGAACATCCACGGCGTGGTTTCAGCGTACTTGCGGCGCTTGGCGGTCCACATGCGCTGCGATTCGTCGACGAGCCGGCTCACTTCGGCAATCACCCACGGGTTCTCGGCAACGATCTCGGCCTTGATGCCGATCAGATGCATGCCCGGAACATATCCCACATCATCGAAATACTGGCGCTCTTCTGCGCGGAAATCGGCCAGCACCTGACGGAACGGCGAGCCCGGCTCGAAATAGCCATCAGGCATGAAGGGCGTAAAGATCGCATCCAGTCCGCCTTCGCGCAGAAGGTCTACCATCGGGCGTTCGCCGGGGCAGGCTTCGATTAGGCCGGCCTGGCCAAAGCCGTCGAGGCGATCGGTGACTGGGTGTGCCTCCGTCAGGCGGCCGGCATACCACATCGCGTCCTTGACCTCGACGCCTTCGCGGCGGATGGCCGCACGCGTCCAGGTGTTGCCGCTGTCGCGCCATCCGGTGACTCCGATGCGTTTGCCGGCCAGCTGGCCAAGAGTCGTGATGTCGCTGTCCCGGGTAGTCATGATGCAGCGATGGCGGAATCCGCGCATGATGAAGTTGGGAATGCCAACGACACTGTCATCGCCGTCATGACGAAGCTGGGTATAGCGGCTGAATGAAATCTCGGCAGCCTCATGGTCGGGGCTTTTGCCGAGATGGGAGACAAGCGTTCCGATCCGGTCCACCTGTATGTCGAGCTTGTCGGACGCGACATCGCCGAGAATCAGCGGTGTCATGTAATCCCAGTCACGCAGTGCAATTCGAAGGCTCAGTGTCATTCTAGATACTCATGTCAGGAAATGCTTACGAAGGGAGATTAAAATGTTCACTTCGTAATGATCAAATGTTATTACGTTATTGAACATTTAATCTGGTGAGAAAATGAGCGACGCCTACGATTCGATCTGGTTTGCCGAAAAATTAAGCGATCGAACAATTCGCGGAATCGCATTAGAAACCAGTGCCTTGATCAGGGCAGGGGCGCTTCCGGTCGGCGCCAAGTTGCCTCCAATCCGTGATCTCGCTTTTTCGCTCGGTGTCAGCCCGGCGACGATTTCGGAGGCCTGGAGCGAGCTTAGACGGCAAAAGATCATTACAGGCAGGGGACGAAACGGCACCTGGGTGAGCGGCGACCGCTTCATCGCAAAGCCAGAGCGCCTGGCAAGTTCCGGCCACTACGGTGCCGATGTGCTCGACCTGACGATGGCCGTTCCTGACCCAAGGCTGCTGCCGCCTTTAGAGAAGGCGCTGGCGTATGGCGCTTCCGCGGAGAACCTCAACAGCTACGAGCGCAGCCGTATTCTGCCGGAACTGGAGGCCGAACTTCGCAAGACATGGCCGTATGAACCGGAGGCATTGCTGGCGACCAACGGCGGTTATAACGCTGTGTATACCGCTATTCATGCACTGGTGACGCCCGGTGCGCCTGTCGCTATCGAAGAACCGACGGCGATGCGCCTCCTGGATATCCTTGAGCATCAGGGCGCACGCATCCTACCTGTGAAATGTGACGAGTACGGGCCGCTGCCCTCATCGCTACAGGATGCCATGCGCTACAAACCGGTCGTTTTCCTCTTCCAGCCGCGGCTGCATTCGGTGACCGGCCGGACAGTGACGGCGCAACGCCTAGGCGAACTAGCCGAAGTACTACGCAACAGCGACACCCTGATAATTGAGGATGATGGCATCTCCGATATTTCCGGGGTTGAGCGTCATTCGCTTGGCACCCAGTTTCCCGACCGGGTTATTCACATCATCTCGTTCTCTAAAACGCTCGGTCCCGACCTTCGCTTAGCCGTATTGTCGAGCACGTCGGCAGTCGTTGAACAGATTCAATCTTATCGCAGTTTTAGTGCAGCCTGGACCAGCCGCGTTCTTCAAGCCGCCGGCGCATGGTTGTTGCGCCAACCGGGAACTTGGGAAAATATCGCATCTGCCCGGGCTACCTATAAAAAACGACGCGATATGCTCGCTAGCGCCTTGCGAGTGCGCGGCCTCACCATCGAAGATGGGGAAGGGTTGTCTTTGTGGGTGCCAGTTGTTTCTGAACCCTTTGCAATGGTTACGCTCGCTGCCCGAAACATTGCAGTCAACTCAGGAAGCAAATTCTGCGTTGCTCATAGCAATAACATTCGCGTGGCAACGTCGATGTTGGATGAGCGCTGCGAGGATGTAGCTGACGCGATTGCGCTCGCCCACATTATGTAGCTGCACGCGCAACGCGTTGACGGCTCCGGTGCAACCGCAGCTTACAATCATATTCGAGAGAAACTAAAGACAATAGAAGAGGCGTTCGAGCGAAACTCAGGCGAGCGCTATCACAGGGGAAAGCGTCCGCGATCGCCGGGTTCATGAACAACGTCGTTGCGTTTTCAAATCGCCTGACGCCGCGTTCGATGCAGCGAGCCACCATGAAAAGAATTCTGGGGCCATAGAATTTGGTATCGGTTGCCGCTCCACACTCCCGAAATCTGGGCCGGTCAGTTTCCAATCTGACAGCGTGCGATGCGTCTTCGACATGGAAATCTACCACCCCGAACGATCCCTTCAGTCGCTTACAGCATCCCCAACACCTAGGGATGATCAATGGTATCGACACGATGAGAGTGGTTGCTATCCGTGCCAGTGACCGCTGTACGGCTGACGGAAAGTTCCATAAATAACTATACTGATCTGAAAGCGGCAGGACGCTCCATCTGCCGGCGCCGCCTTCTATTTTCTTCCGCGCCGGGGTGGAAGATCGAGAACAGATGGGGCTGCAAGAAAGCATCGCGCTTTCGAAAAGTACTGACAGATCACGGTTCCTCCGCCGGCGGTGGGAAGAAACAGCAGAATGCCCGGATCAATCGAGTTCCGGGCATCCGTTGTCAAAAGTCCTTAGGCTGTCAAGCTGCCTGACGGAAACCGATGATGGCCTTGGTCTCAAGGAATTCAGCGATCGCCATCGGACCCCATTCACGTCCGTTGCCGGACTGCTTGTAGCCCCCGAAAG
>NZ_JACIFT010000033.1:0-46193 GCF_014197575.1 Rhizobium sp. BK538 | reverse complement strand
GCGTCGCGCGCAGCATCCAACTGCTCGTCCCCCCGCAAGAGCTGCCAATTCTGGGCATAGACCAACCCGTCATAATCTCTGAGATGGGACACTAGCGAGGCTTTGTGCCCCTGCCCTCCGACAGCGCTGCGTCGAGCGTATTGGCAGCCGTAAGTCGCTTGGCTGGTCCTAGTGGTATCGAGATACTGCTGGATCGTTGGAGGCATGCGGGCAAGTTTTATTGCGGCACAGCTCAGTCTGTTTACTTCACGGTGAAATAGGGATATTTTATATCCTTAATAGATGCGGTTCAGCATCGATCCGGACTGAAATGATGATCCTGAAAAGCCAAGTCGAATGGGCGCTACATTGTTGCGCCATACTCGCCGGTCTGCCTGCGGGCCGTTTTCTGTCCACCAAGGCGCTGGCCGAGTTCCACGGACTTCCCAAGGAATATCTTTCGAAGGCGTTGCAGAGCCTTTCGCAAGCCGGTCTCGTCGATACGACCCTCGGTCCGTCGGGCGGCTATCGATTGGCAAAGGCACCGGCAGAGCTGACGTTTCTTGATATCGTCGAGGCGGTCGAGGGCAACGCGCGGACCTTTGTTTGCAACAATATCAGAGCCAACAACCCCTGCCGGCCGCTCGGCTACTGTGAAAGCGGTCCCTGCGCCGTGGCGCGCATCATGTGGGAAGCCGACGAAGCGTGGCGCCAGAAACTACGCAGCGTCAGGCTATCCGATCTGATCGAGACGCTGTCCAGGGATATCCCGGCGCAGCTTTGGAAGAGCAGCTTCGAATGGGTGCTAGAGAGAGCCGGATGAGCGCAGTTTGACGTCGCTTGCGCCCGGCAATGCGTAGAGATAGCTCTGGGGCGGCATCGCAAGGGAGAGGCCGCTTTCCCGGCAGTGATTGTGGACAAGGTCGATGACTTCATTCCTCGCTGGCGTCCTGTTTGCCGGACTGGTCACGCGAAACTGCAATTCGGTCTCGATTGCTACAGCGTCGATCCCCTTCAGAGCGACGATCGGCGGCGGGTCTTGGACGATGTATGTGCAGCGTTGCAGGGCGGTTCGCATCGCCTCCTCGACGAGCTGCGGACTGTGGCTTGCCGCAACCCGGATAAGCAGAGTGATCTGATGCGTCTCGTCAGGACGGCTTAGATTGGTAAGGCCCACTTTCGCCAGGGCGCTATTTGGCAGAACGACCACGTTGTGAGCGCCGGTGAGCAGAAATGTGGAGCGCCAGTTGTTCTCGATGACACGTCCCTCTGTACCGTCGCTGAGCACGATCCAGTCGCCGATGGCAAAAGGGCGCCCCAATGTCAGTGCGATGCCCGAAAACACATCGCCGAGCGTATTTTGCAGCGCGAGGCCGAAAATGATGGCGACGACGCCGGAGGTTGCCACCAAGGTGCCGATGGGCGCTTTGAAGACGAAGCCCAGGATGGACAAGGCCACCCCGAGATAGACAACGGCAACGATCAGATCCTGCAGCAGTCGCGCCTCCTGCGGCCTTCGCTCCAGAACGATATAGATACGCACGAAGCCGATGAGCGTCCACGCCAGATGTGTCCACCACAGCACCCTGGCTGAGATGGACAGGAATGCCATGAGGCCGGTTGAGTGCGTCTCGTCAACGCGATGCGGCAGAATGCCTGCAAGGGCGAGGACGGCAGTCATGCTAGAGAAAAACAGGATCTGAACGACCAGCCGAGCAGTTGGACGGTCGCGACCCTGGAGATGCCATACGACAATGCCGGCAACTCCGAGAAGATTGATCAGAACAAGCGGCAACGAGAGTTGTTCGTTGAACATGGCAGGCTCCAATCGCGATAGTTGCGGCCTCATGCGGAAGGGCCGCGTGTGCGATCAACACCCGGCCCGCACTGACTTACTTCTTCAGGGGATAAGTCAGTTCCTTCTGGTTGGTGTCAACCACGAAGACCGCAAGCAGCTTTGCAGGCTTTGTCTTGCTGCCGTTTGCGCTGACGCCATGACGATCGCCGGGCATCTCCGAAAAGCTCTCTCCGGCTTTGTAGGTCTTCACCGGCCCATCATTGACCTGGCTACGGATGGAGCCTTCCAGAACCGTTGCGTAGATGAAGGCGGAGTTCGGATGGGTGTGGCCCTCGGAAAACCCGGCTGGACCATATTCGACCAGGACACCCTTAATGCTCTTGCCCGGAACGTTCGGCAGTTCATGCTCATAGACGAGCGTGACCTTGGAAGCCTTGCCGCCGGCGTCATCGGCGACGGCTACGTTGAAAGATACCGCTGCAAGGGCAGCCGTGACAAGAATCGACTTCATCATATCGAGATTCCTTTCAAGGGTTGGGCGCTGCGCTTAAGAGCTATGGCGCAGCGGCGCTCGGTCATTTCCGCGCGGAGGTTGCGAACCATTGCTCGAAGGTGATCCGCCCCAGACGTGGGTTGTTGTCGGAGACCAGCGAACCATCCTCCAGCCGGGCCCCGAAATAACGCGCCTCGGGATCCGGTTCGACCTTGCGGGCATCGCCCATCGCCTTGAGGTAGCGAGCAACGAGTTCATTGAGCCGGAAGCGCTCAGGGCCGGCAATTTCGATCGTTGCGTTGACGGGGGCGGCAAGGGTCACATCTGCCATCGCGTCGGCGACATCATCGGAGGCGATCGGCTGCACATAGGCCGATGATAGGTGAACTGTGTCGCCGAGCGTGCCGGATTGTGCGATGCCGCTCAAAAACTCCATGAACTGCGTCGAATGAACAATCGTGTACGGAACGCCGGAAGCCTTGATCAACTTTTCCTGGGCGAGCTTGCCGCGAAAGTAGCCACTTTCCTGCAGTCGCTCGGTTCCGACGACCGAAAGCGCTATATGGTGTTTGACGCCAGCAGCCTTTTCAGCCGCAAACAGATTGCGGCCCGAGGTCTCGAAGAATTCCAGCACCGCCTTGTCTTCGAAGGATGGCGAGTTGGCGAGATCGACAACGACCTCGGTGCCAGCAAGTGCCGTGGCCAGCCCCTCCCCGGTGATCGTGTTGACGCCGGTGTTTGGAGAGGCGGCAATCACCTCATGGCCCTGCTTGCTAAGGCGATCAACTGTCTTGGAACCGATAAGGCCGGTCCCGCCGATGATGACGATCTTCATAGGATTTCTCCCTTCAGGGCGGCTGTCGGCCGCGGTGTTGATGGCTTTGAGGTCGTAGGCTTAGTTGAGACCGGCCTTGTCGAGGCCGTAGGCCTTGTCTGCGGAACCGGGGACTGCCTTGAAGGCGATGCTGGCGCGGTTCCAGGCATTGATCACCATGATCGAGAAGGTCAGGTCGGATACTTCCTTCTCCGAGAGCTGGCCGCGGACCCGCTCGTAGAGTTCGTCGGGGATTCCGCCTTCGGGAAGGTTCGTGACGGCTTCGGTCCACGCAAGGGCCGCCCGCTCGCGTGGGATAAAGAGGTTCGATTCACGCCAGATCGCGACGTGATACAGGCGCAGCTCGCTTTCGCCGTGGATCTTGGCCTCTTTGACATGCATGTCGAGGCAGAAGCCGCAGCCATTGATCTGTGAGGCGCGGATGTTGACGAGGTCACGGAGTTTCTGTTCGATGACGCTGTCGTTTAGTCCCATGCTCAGGTCTGAAAGCTTCTTGAAGAATTCGGGTGATTGCTGTGCGTAGTTGAGGCGCTGTGTCATGTCTTTCTCCTTATTAAGGATATCTAGCATCCTTATGGACACACGATATCCGTAATATCTGGACAGTAAAGCTCTTCCGACCTAAACTGCGACATAAGGCTTATGTCGAAACGTATGGGGGGACAGATGGATATCGTATCTGCGCTGAGAGCCTTCCTGCGTGTGGCAGAGACAGGCTCGTTTTCTGCAGCGGCAATCGATCTCGATCTCACACAGCCAGCAGTTTCCCGGCAGGTTTCCGCACTCGAAGGACATCTCAACACGCGCCTGCTGCATCGTAGCACAAATGCGCTTGCCCTGACCGCAGAAGGCGAACAAATGATCGCGATGGCGCTGCGGGTGGTCGAGGCGGTGGACGCCCTCAACGAAGCCTCCTGCGTCGAGACAGCCATGGCGTCCGGCCGGGTGCGGCTTACCCTGCCCGCGCCTCTCGGTCTCTATGTCAGCGAGCGTCTTGCGGGGCTGCTCGAACGCCATCCCGGACTGTCGGTCGAACTCATCTTCCGAGAGGAGCCGTCCGATCTGATCGGCGATGGCATCGATCTCGAAGTGCGGCTCGGCGCAGTATCAGACAGTAGCTTGATGTGCCGGCGGATCGGTTGGACGACGGCCTTCCTCGTCGCAGCACCCTGCTACCTGGAGCAACATGGTATGCCTAGGACGCCGGATGAGATCAGTGGTCATGAATGCATCTGCTACAGCCGCGCCGGAGATGGACGATCGTGGACGTTTTCGGATGGATCGGATGAGATTTCCGTGCGCATCGCACCGCGCCTGATCGCCAACAATGCCGTGGCGGTACATCGCGCGGTGTTGGCCGGGGGCGGTCTTGCGGTGCTTTCGCATCTCCTTGCCTGCGACGACATAGAGGCTGGCAGGCTGGTGAAGCTGATGCCTGAATTCCCTCCCGCGCGCCTGCCAATCCATGTCGTCTACCCCACGCGCAAAAACCTGCCGTTGCGGGTCCGTACTGTCCTCGATTTCCTGGCACAGGCGGTCAGAGAGGATCCATTTATGGGATCGTAGAACACAAAGCTCTGGCGAGAATCTGCGGGCATTTTCATTCTGCAGGCGAATTGGCAGGACGCGCGTACTTTATCTATTTTTAGACCGTAAGGCGTTTCGCCATGCGGCCAAAGTTCTGGATATGGACTACGAAAAGACTGTGCCGGTCCTAGAATCGCTTCGTCAAGCGGCCCGAAGGGCATCGCCGGAGGCAAGGATTCAAGAAGATACTGACGGCCACAACCATTCGGGACTAAATTTCCAGCAGCAGCTATCGATCCGAACAACTGCTCGTTGCGAGCCAACGACAGATCGGATAACGAAAAGTCCGGGCATATTCCGAAAGCCTCCCGTCAGGTCGACACCGAATGTCGCTCGTAAGGGCGGTTGCGATTGCCACGTCTGAGTATGATCGAACGGTCGCTGGCATGGTGTTGAAATCAATCACCTATTTTCTGCCGGCGCGGGGACGAACGGATATTAGGACACAGTGACAGGTTTCGACCGGAGCCGATTGACCGTCGCCAGATCTGCCCGCCGGCAAAGTTGCGGAGGCAATCCTCTCATAATCAGTTCGGCATCGGCAACGGCCATGGAGCCCAGGGCATAGAACGCATCACGCGTTCCGCCGGTGCGATGTGCCGAAAGAAGCATCCCTGGTACAGATCGCACGGGGTCATTTGCGGGAACCGGCTCTTCAGGAAAGACATCGGTAGCGACACGGATGTGACCCGATTCAGCGGCCGCCAACATGGCGGGAAAGTCTACCACCGCGGCGCGGCTCATAAGTAGAAAGGCGGCGCCTCTCTTCATCATCGCGAACTCCCGCCTGCCCAGGAATGATTGGTTTTCGCTTGTCACGCTGGCAAAGACAAAAACCAGTTGGCTGTCGGTCAGCACCTCTTCCATGGAACTCGCAGTGCAGTCCGCATTTGTGATGATCTCCAGAGGAAGCCACGGATCGAAAACCCGAACTGTATTCTTGAACGGCCGGATCAGCTCCCTGAATTGTCGCCCAAGGTCGCCGAACCCGATGATACCCACCGGCGCTCCGGCGAATCTGAAGGTCGTTGCGTTGCCGGCCAAACCATATTGCTCGACCCCTGCCCTGAAATCTCGGTCCGCCTGAGTGATGCCGCGCGCAAGGTCCAGCCCCATCGCCAACGCCGCCTCGGCTACCGGTGAGGCAAACGCTGCAGCAGGCGTGATGACCCAAATTCCCCGCTCCACACAAGTCTTGTAATCGATATTCGGCAAGAAGTTGGATTCGACGTTGATAATCGCTTTCAATTTCGGCGCTCGATCCAAGCGCTCCCTTGGCATGTCCGTCTGCCCGAAGATCAGCACTGTGTCTGGCAAAAGCTCGTCCACGAGCTCCGGGGACATCTGTTGTTCCTCAGAAATGACGACCTCCCCTAGCCGCTCCAACCTCGTGCGGACGTCAGGCCCCATGATGAGGCCAAGGGTCCGTGGCAATGGATCGACAATGACTACAGCGCGGCTCATGCTTCCTCCCCACGCATAAAAAAGTGAACGGCATTAAGGGTATGTCGACGGTCCTCTCCTTTCACCGTGATCTGCCGATTGAGGATAGGAGGGACGTTTTTAGTGCTGTTGAGCCGCCAGCCATGTCACGCGAGACGCGCCATCAGCAGACGTCTGCTTAGTCTTCTTCGCACCCAAAGAGGCGCAGCCAAAGCTTCCATCATGCCTATGCGAGCGACATTGTAAGCTGATTTCAGGCCTTGTTGGTGAGCCATACCGTCGGTGCACCCAGTACGCCCCCCGCACGCATTGCAGCCCTTAACTCCTGAAGCTGACCGAAGGCTTGAGCTGCTTCACTCGTGGCAAACTCGTGGGTGACGGTCACGTCGTTGGGGTTGTCGACGGCTTGATAGACTGCTTCCGCCGTAACTCCATTTGCCTTCTGCACGGACCTAAGATCGTCGTACACCTGGCGCCAGGTCGCGTAGTCCGAGACCTCGTGCCTTACGAACAACGTCGTCATCTCACCCTCCCACTATTGAGTTTACAAGTTGTATGCTGCCTCGTCACCGTATCACAGAAAGGGCGTCCACGCTGGGAGAAGTATCGCGCGCGGCGTTACGCACTTCGTCGATTGCGACAGATGCCATGCGATAAATTCCTCCCTTACCATCAAATCTTGAGTTGCCAGATGCGCGCGGCCGAAATCGTGCGCTCTTCGGCCAGAAGCTGCACCGAGCTTATGCCTGCAAAGCTTGGTAGCCGCTTTGTCCCGGCCCAGCGGCCCTTATCGGCGAACACTTCGATCGAGCCGGCATCGAGAAAGATGCGCACTTGTGACGGTCGCGCGCCCGCCGCGATATAGCGTGGAGAAGCGTTGCCGCTTCGATCAGAAAACAGCACCTCCAATCCGTCTTCGTTGAGCCTTACTCCCAGATCGATGTCGGGATGTCCGAAACGGAGCTCGAACGGCGCCCCGGGTGCCACAAGATCGATCTCGATCTCGATCGCACCGGTTTCCAAGGCTAGTTGTTCGCCGGAAGTAAGACGGCTGGCGTCGAGTGCCAGATGCCGAAGGCTATCGACGCTCTCGATAGGAGGTGTAAGAAGGGCAGAACCGTCCCATAGAACCCGGCGGGGCAGCGTCATGGCCGTCGGAAAGTCCTCCTTTTTCGAGACATCCGTCCAGTTTGCCAACCAGGCGACTCCGATTGGACCGCCATCGTCGACAAAAGCCTGGAATGCGTATGCGTCGGAGCCAAAATCGAGCTCCTGCTCGGTTTCAGGTTTGAAGGTTCGGCCATCGAAGCGGCCGATCGTTACCTTGGTCAAATTGCGGCGGCCTGTTGCCGGATCGCGGCTGGTGAGGAGACCGAAAATCAACGCCCAGCGCGTTTCCGGGGGCTCGATGTCGCCGAGTGGCACGATGCATGGGCATTCCGCCGCCGTCATGCCGTAGCGGTCCTCCCGATGAAGTGTGCCGACAAAAGTCCATCCCTCCGCGCCCCGGGGATCGAGCGTCTCGTAGAGCAGAACTACGCCGCCGGATTTGTCGCGACTGCCGAGCAGCATTTTCCAGTATCCGTCCGGCCCCTTGAATACATATGGATCGCGGAAATCGAGCGTCAGGTCCAACCCCTGCGGCCGCTCCCGCAATACAATCGAGGGTGCTTGCGCGACGAGACCGTCCCCGCTTAAGGCGCAGAGCTGGATCTGCTCCTCCGGTTTGCGGTCGCGCACCTGCTCGGTGAAGAAGACGCGGATGGAACCATCAGGTCCGTTTCCCGGTATGGCTGAGCCGGAGAACGCGCCGCCCCTTCCGTCGTTTCGTTGCGATAGTTGATCTGAGGGAAACAAAAAAATCGGAAGATGCTTCCAACGGATATAGTCATCTGAGACCGCATGCCCCCAGTGCATCGTATTCCAGCGAAGGCTGTGCGGATAATGCTGGTAGAAGAGATGCGCCTTGCCGCCAAAGCGGCCGAAGCCATTCGGGTCGTTCATCCAACCAAAGGGCGGCCTGAAATGATAGCCGTCCAGGAGTGCCGGTGGAGCGTTCTCGGCTGCATGGTGCAGAATGTGAATACCCTCTTTTTGAACGCGCCCTGGGTGGAACGCGTAGATGACCGAGACTGCGGCGTCTAAGGGGCTGTAGCTCAGCTCTACGTTTCCGGCATGGGGCAGTAGCACCTCGTTAAACTGGAACTCTTCCGTCTGCGTCGCGATCACTTGCTTTAGGTCGACGCCGTCGATCCTGACCTTGAGGTCAGCCGCCATGTTTGGTCGACGCGACTTGAGCCAGAGGTGTATCATTGCTCCCGCATCGAGTTCGACGCGCACGGTTTCCCGGACCGAGAGAGTGGACGTTGCCTGGTAAGTCATCAATCAACCTTTCACGGCGGAGCCGACGAACGAGCTCACGAACCACCTTTGGAACGCGAGATAGAGAGCGAGAATGGGGATCATCATCAGGACCGAGGCTGCCATGGCGCGATCCCAATAAATGCTGTCCTGGCCGAAGAAGGTGGCAATCGCGACGGAGATCGGTCGGGCATAATCGGTCTGCGTCACCAGCGTCGGCCAGAGATACTGGTTCCAGCTTTCGATACCCATCAGGATTGATACCGTTGCAAGAGCGGGAAGGCTGAGCGGCAGGTAGATCGAACGGTAGATCCTGAAGATCGACGCTCCGTCGATCTCGGCTGCTTCATAGAGCTCCTTCGGAAGCTGGGCGAAGAACTGGTAGAACAGGAAAATATACAAGGGGCTTGCGACCCAGGGCAGGATCTGGACCGCGAATGTGTCCGTCAATCCTGCGCGCGACATCATCACCACCAGCGGCATGATGATGCTTTCTTGGGGGATGACGTAGAGTGCGACGACGAGTGACAAAAGCACTGCCTTGCCGCGCAGTGAACCCCAAGCGAGGATGAAGCCGGCCATGGAATTGACGACAAGGCCCGACGCGACAGTAACGGCGAGGATCACCAGCGAATTGAAAAGATAGCGGCCATAGGCGAGTTCGCCGGAAAAATGGGCGATCTCGTTGAAGTTGGAGAGCGTTGGATTGGAGACCCAGAAAGCGCGGAAACTACCCATGTCCGCCAAGATCTGGAAGCGGTCGTCCTTGAGGCTCGCGATCAAGAGCATGAAGAGCGGCGAGATCACGATGAGCGCGATGAAGAAGATTGCGGCCGTCTGAACGATGCGAAGCGAGATCTTGCCGGAGCGTTCGGCGGGTACGACACGAGGAAGAGCGATATCAGACATCGAAGCGTCTCAAAAGTTGGCGCTGCAGCAGCGCGATTACGAGAACGATGACGAAGAGGATCACCGAGACGGCGGAGGCATAGCCGAGCTTCTGCTGCTCGAATCCGGTCCTCACCATGTAGTGAACGACTGTTTCGGTGCTTCCGCTCGGTCCGCCCTGCGTCAGGATGGCGACCTGTGTGTAGAGCTTGAAGGCCTGGATCGTGGTGATCACAAGCACGAAGACGTGGGTCGGTCGCAAGCCCGGCATCGTAACGTGCCAGAAGCGCTGGAAGACGTTGGCTCCGTCAATCCGTGACGCGTCGTACAGTTCATCAGGAATTCCCTGAAGACCGGCGAGATAGACGATCATCTGGAAGCCGTAGGCCTGCCAGGCCGACAGAAGGACAATAGAGAACATCGCCCACTTGGGATTACCGAGCCAATCGATCGGCTGGATGTGGCCAGCGGACAGAAAGCCGACGATCTGGTTCAGCGGACCGCTCGGATACTGGAACAGCGTACCCCAGATAACGCAAACGACGACCATCGACGTGATGGCGGGAAGAAAGAACATGCCGCGAAGCACGTTGCGGCCGGGAATCTTCTGGTGGAGCAGTAGCGCCGTGGCAAATGCCATGCCGCACTGGACCGGCAGTACCCAGATGGTGAAACGGGTCACGTTCCACAACGAGGTCCAAAACAGCGGGTCGTTGAAGATGCGGACGAAGTTCTGCAGGCCGATGAAGCGCACCGGTGTCGGGCGCGGCACCAGCGGCTGATTGGTCATCGACGTCCAGAACGACAACAGGAACGGTGCAATCAGGAAGCAGGCGAGCAGGATGACTGCTGGCGCAATCATCAGCAGTTCCTGCATGAGCCGGCCGGGATCCCGGCGCCTGCCGACGCGCGGTCGGGTAGAGGCAATTGATTGTTGCAGTGTCATCGTCTCCTCCTCGCAGTCTGTTCTGTCATGACGAGCGCTTTCGGGGCCGGGCTTCCCGGCCCCGTGCTCGGCGCTTATTGCTGGGCGTTGAACGGCGGATAGCCGTCATTGTCGTCGATATCCTCGTCGATCTTCTGAGCGGCCTCAGACAGCGCCTGTTTCACGTCGCCACCATTGAAGGCCTTGTCGACGGCCTGCATGAAGGCGGAGGTAATGGCCGGATAGGCTGGATGCGGCGGCCGGGCGACTGCAGTCTTCGAGGCCTGCTCGAAGGCCACCGCCATTGCACCGCCCGGCGCATAGAGCGGGGAGGATTCGGCGAAGCTCTTCAGGCCGGGAAAGGCCGACTCGTGCTTTGCGTATTCGCGATAATCCTTGTCCTTCAGCAAGAAGCTCAGGAATTTTCCGGCAACATCAGGATGCTCGGAGGTCTTGGTGATCCCCCAGATCCAGGTGCCGTTGGGGCTGACACCCTTGTCGCCGAGCTTCGGCAGCGGCATGACGACGATGTCGTCCTTCATTGCCGCGGCTGCTTCCGCGTAGAACCAGTGCCCGCCAAGCGCCAGAGCAGCCGGACGGCCTTCCGCATAGAACTGGTTGGTGCCAGACGATCCAGGGACCACCCAACCGTTTTTCACCCATGTCTGCATCATCGCAAGCGCGCCGACGCAGGCATCGCTGTCGAGTGTTCCGGTCGCCTTCCAGGTTTTTCGATCGATCAAGTCGCAACCGGCACTTTCAAGCAAGGGCCCGTAGGCATAGGTGATCCATTCGGTCTTGATGCCGTAGCCGCGGAAGGTGTCGATTGGCCACTTCACGCCGTCGAGCTTGGAGAGCTTTTCAAGATAACCTTCGAACTCCTCCTTGGTCCAGGCGTCGTCGACCGACTTCGGAATGCGGGCACCGATGGCTTCCAGGTACTTCTTGTTGCCGTAAAGCACGACGGAGGAGTCGGTGAGGCCAACAGCATAGAGTTCCTTGTCGATGGGATAGGTTCCCTGCGACACGTTTGAGCCCGTCATGTCGTCGATGACGTCCTTATCGATCAGCGACTTGATCGGCTGCAGATAGCCCGACCAGGCATAGTTGGCGAGGAAGGGCGCATCGATTTCCATGATATCAGGCAACTGCTTGGACATGACGGCGGCGCTGAACTTTTCATTGTAGGCGTCGTGTGGCGCATAGATGAATTCGATGTCGACATCCGGATTGGCTGCCTCAAAGCGTTTTGCGACGTCCGCATAGGCCTTGACCCAACCCGGATCGCCCTGGTGCATCATGTGGATGACGGTCTTTGCATCGGCCCAGCCGGTGGACGCGGCAAGCGAGGCCGAGGTCAAAAGCAATGCAGATAGTAAACGTTTACCCATGTTAGTCTCCTCCTTGATGGACATGGTACGACGGCATTTTAAACGGAAGACCGCTCCACGAGTTGGAACGGGAGTTTTCGCAGCTTCGGTTCCCCGGCATGCGGGGCCAGCAGAATCTCGGCGGCAAGCCGACCCATGGCGCGATGCGGCAGCGCCATGGTCGTCAAGGGCGGATCAAGACGCGAGGCTATTTCGACCTGGTTGTCGAAACTTGCTACGGCGACGTCGTCCGGGATTGCAGCGCCTTGGCGACGCAGCGCGGCGTAGACTTCCATGGCAACGCGGTCGTTGCCGCACAATATCGCGTCGGGACGCTCGCCTGCTTCCATCAGCGTTGCCACATGAGACAGGACAAGACTTGGCGCGCGATCACTGTAGATGCTCCGCCGCGCAGCTGGAAGAACGGCAACAGGAGCAAACCCCGCTTCGTCCAACGCCCTTCTGAAGCCCTTTTCACGCAACTGCCCTGCCAGGATGCCGGGAAGGTTGACGAAGGCAATGCGGCGGCGTCCGGCAGCAATCAGGTACCTGGTTATTTCTGCCGCTGCCTCCTCCTCATCCGGCACCAGGGACGCCACACGACCTGCAGCCTCTCGGCAATTGATCATGACGCCGACGCTCTTGGAAAGCTCGGGGGCCAGCGCCACTGTCTTGTGATACATGGCGGCGAATGCGATTGCGCGCGGACGGAACCGGCGAACTTCCTCTAGTACTGACGCGACGTCGCGATTTCCGCTGAGGTTCATGGCAAATACGGCCATTTGCGCACTCCGGGCCGCACCGTCGAGGCCGCGAATGATTTCCGTTGCGAAAGGAGACGTGATGAGCTCGTCAGCGATGACGCCAATGAGCGGCAGCCATCCTTGTCGAACACCGCGTGCGGCAAGATTGGTGACATAGCCGAGCTCGTCGGCAATCACCTTGATCCTTGCGCGGGTCTCGTCTGACATCCGAGCCGAGCCGCCATGGAGCGCGCCTGAGACCGTCTTTACAGAGACTCCCGCCCTTTCTGCGATATCAGACAGCGATGTCGTCAATCTTGGCTCCTCCCGTGGGTTATCGGTTACCCAATAATCTTCTTCTCCTGTCTGTGTCAAGGTGCGCCCCATAGGCGCGGCCAATCATTTCACCGTCCGGCAAGGAATAAGTGGGTTGTCTCGCCGAGACCCGCGACGTTGATCCGGGCGCGCCCGGGCCGCAAGTCTTGCCTCACGTTCTGCCACCCCTCCTGGTGTCCATAGGCTAACGCAATGGACTGAACGTGTGTTCGGCCGTCGGAATCGAGACTAACGGCTCGACGCAACGCCGATGAACACGGGAAACCCTTTATAAAATATCCGAAGGCTCTATCGCGCCCCAGGCTGTTAAAGTGCTAGCCTGCGGCAAAGAACAATGCCGGAGGATGACATGACGAAGAAGACGCTTGGCGATTGGAAGGCGCTAGCCGAACGAGAGCTGAAGGTCTCGCCCGAAACGCTCGTCTGGAGCACGCCCGAAGGGATCGACGTCAAGCCGCTTTATACCGAGGCCGATATCGAAGGCACCGAGCACCTGGGATCGCTTCCAGGCTTTGCGCCCTTCACCCGCGGACCGCGTGCCACGATGTATGCCGGTCGGCCGTGGACAATCCGCCAATATGCCGGCTTTTCCACCGCGGAAGCCTCCAACGCCTTCTACCGCAAGGCGCTTAGCTCCGGGCAGCAGGGCGTTTCGGTGGCCTTCGACCTTGCAACCCACCGCGGCTATGACAGCGATCATCCGCGCGTCGTCGGCGACGTCGGCAAGGCGGGCGTTGCGATCGACAGTGTCGAAGACATGAAGATCCTGTTCGATGGCATCCCGCTGGAGAAAGTCTCGGTCTCGATGACGATGAACGGTGCGGTTATCCCGATACTGGCGAGTTTCATCGTTGCCGGTGAGGAACAGGGCGTGTCCCGCGCCGAGCTTTCCGGGACCATCCAGAACGACATTCTCAAGGAGTTCATGGTCCGCAACACCTATATCTATCCGCCGGAACCCTCGATGCGGATCGTTGCCGATATCATCGAATACACCGCCAAGGAGATGCCAAAGTTCAACTCGATCTCGATCTCCGGTTATCACATGCAGGAGGCGGGTGCGACGCTCGTTCAGGAGCTTGCCTTCACCCTTGCCGACGGGCGCGAATATGTTCGCGCCGCGCTCGCCAAGGGGTTGAACGTTGACGATTTCGCCGGTCGCCTTTCCTTCTTCTTCGCCATCGGCATGAACTTTTTCATGGAGGCGGCAAAGCTGCGGGCCGCGCGTCTTATGTGGACGCGCATCATGGAGGAGTTCGAGCCAAAGAAGGCTTCGTCGCTGATGCTGCGCACCCATTGCCAGACGTCGGGCGTGTCGCTGCAGGAGCAGGATCCCTACAACAATATTATCCGCACCGCCTTTGAGGCGATGTCGGCAGTACTGGGCGGCACACAATCACTTCACACCAATTCTTTCGACGAGGCGATCGCCCTGCCAACAGAATTTTCGGCACGCATCGCGCGCAATACGCAGCTCATTCTTCAGCACGAGACGGGCGTGACGAAGGTCGTCGATCCGCTTGCCGGCTCTTACTACGTCGAGACCCTGACGAAGGAGCTTGCCGACAAGGCGTGGGATCTGATCGAGGAGGTCGAGGCGCTCGGCGGCATGACGAAGGCCGTCAACGATGGCTTGCCCAAGCGGTTGATCGAGGAAGCGGCGACGCGACGGCAGGCGGCCGTCGACAGGGGTGACGAGGTCATTGTCGGCGTCAACAAATACCGCCTTGAGACAGAGCAGGAGATCGAGATCCTGGCGATCGACAACGCTGCGGTGCGCAACGCCCAGATCAAGCGGATCGAAGAGACGAAACGCCGCCGCGATGGAGCCGCCGTGCAAGCAGCACTCGATGCGCTTGCGCACGTGGCAAGTAGCGGCAACGGCAACCTGCTTGCGGCAGCCGTTGAAGCGGCGCGCGCGCGGGCGACGGTTGGCGAGATCTCGGATGCCATGCGTCGCGCCTTCGGGGATCATGTGGCTGAGCCTGAAGTCATCAAGGACGTCTATGGTCAAGCCTATCGCGACGAGCCCGAGCTGGCGGTGCTGAAGGAACGCATGGGCGAAATCGGCAGGATCCTTGGACACAGGCCGAAGATCATGGTTGCGAAACTTGGTCAGGATGGCCACGACCGCGGCGCGAAAGTGATCGCCTCGGCGTTTGGAGACATCGGTTTTGACGTGTTGGCGGGCCCCCTCTTTCAGACGCCGAAGGAAGCAGCCGACCTCGCCGTCGCCAGCAAGGTGCACGTGGTTGGCATGTCGTCGCTTGCCGCCGGCCACAAAACTTTGGCACCGCAACTTATTGAGGAACTGAAGGTGCGGGGCGCTGACGACGTCATTGTCGTCGTCGGAGGTGTCATTCCGCGGCAGGACTACGAGTACCTGATCAACCATGGCGTGGCAGCCGTCTTTGGCCCCGGAACGAATGTGCTGGATGCGGCAAATTCGGTTCTCGATCTGCTCGAGGGCAAGCGACGAAATCGCTAGATTTTACGTGCTGCTGCGCCTTCCGGGGCATCGCCCTCGCCTTTGCAACCATCGTCCGCGGCAACGGAGCCTCGTTGTTTGCTGCTCGTGGGCGGCGAAATCGATTCCATATTTTCAGCGGAAAGTTGATAAGCCCAGGAAACGGGCCAGGATGAAAATTAATTTCATAGCTTCAACTTTTCGCGGGATTCGTGTTGACGAGTTCGAATTTTTGTCCCAACTTGACGAAAATAAATTACGTAAGTGGGAACAAGAGCAGCATGAACGTGGGAATTATCGGGCTAGGTTTCCGGCTCGGCTACCTTGGCTACGTCTTCAAGTCTGTCGACGAAAGTTTCGAGATCGTCGGTTATGTTGATCCCGATCCGGCGGGTCTTCCAGGCCTCGTCGAAAAAGGCATTCGAACCGGTACGGCCTATGCCTCCCCTGAAGAGCTGATCGCCAGCGAAAAGCTCGATCTGCTGATGATCGGTTCCCCGAACCACATGCATCTCGACCACATCAGGCTGGGTCTCGAAAGCGGCCTGAAGGTCTTTTGTGAAAAGCCGATTGTCACGACGATCGCCGAGAGCATCGAGCTCGCGCGTCTGATGGCAAAGTTCGGCCATGAGCGCCTGATGGTCGGTCTCGTTCTGCGCTATTCACCGCTCTACAAGGATCTGCGCGCTATCCAGGCTGCTGGCAAGCTCGGCCAGATCGTTTCGATCGAGGCCTCGGAGCATATCGAGCCTTACCACGGCGCATTCTTCATGCGCGACTGGCGCCGTTACGAACGCTATTCCGGCAGCTTCATGCTGGAGAAGTGCTGCCACGACCTCGATCTCTACAATGGCGTCGTCGGCGCGCGGCCGGAGCGCGTTGCAAGCTTCGGCGGCCGCAAGAGCTTCACGCCCGCCAACGATCCCGCCCGAGAAGGCATCAATGATCTGGAGCTTTTCCACCGCAAGCCGAGCGGCTGGATGGGGTCCGACAAGGTGTTCGACAGCGATGCCGACATCATCGATTATCAGGTGGCGATCGTCGAATATGCCAACGGCGTCGGTATGAACTTCCATACCAACCTCAACGTCCCCGATCAGTTTCGCCGCTTTGCCATCATGGGCTCACGGGGCATGGCCGAGGGCGATTTCGTTCGCGGCTATCTCGACGTTCATGAGCAGTTGACCGGCAAGAAGGTGGTCGAGAACAAGTACGTGGCGACCGAGCTGTCGCAGCATTACGGTGCCGATGAACAGATGGCCGCCGACCTCCTCGACAGTGTGCGCACAGGCACGGACCTTCCCGTCTCTACGCTTAACGCCCTCGAAGCCGGCATTCTCGCCTTATCCATGGACGAGGCGCGCATGAAGAAGGCGGTCATCGATCTGCGTCCCGTGTGGGACAGGTTCGACGAAGCCCTGCACGCAAGAGCGGCTTGAGGAGGGCGCCAAGATGAGCGTCCAACGCAACGCAGTCATCTTCGCCTGGATCCTTCTCCTTCCGGCAGTGCTCTACGTCGCGGTGATCGTCGCCTATCCCCTCGTCGACACGTTCATCCTCTCCTTCACCGATGCGTCACTGAAGAAGGTGACCAATTGGGTCGGCTGGGTCAACTATCAGAAGATCTTCAACGAGACCTTCGCCGAAGTCATCATTCGCACCTTCATCTGGACGTTCTTTTCCGTCTCCATCAAGATGATCATCGGTGTCTTCGGGGCGACGATGCTGAACTCCGCGGTACCTGGCAGGGCGCTCTTCCGTGTCCTGACCATGCCACCGTGGATTGTCCCGATGGCGATCGGCATCTTCATGTGGGGCTGGATGTACAATGGGCAGTTCGGAATGATTTCCGGCATGCTGCAACGCTTTGGCTTGGTGGATGCTCCCGTCGCGTTTCTCGCACAGGGTTCCACGGCGTTCTGGGCGACGATCATCACCGACGTCTGGATCGGCGTTCCCCTGGTGACGCTCTACATGCTGGCGGCCATGCAGGCGATTCCGCAGGATCTCTATGAAGCCGCCTGGACTGACGGGGCCGGCCGCTTCTATCGTTTCCGGCGCATTACCCTGCCGCTGATCGTCCCGTCGATGATCACCATGTCGATGCTGTCACTCATCGCCACTTTCAACTCCTTCGACATCATCTGGATCCTGACGCGTGGTGGTCCAAGCGGCGAAACGACGACGATGATCATCGACACCTACCGCACGGCGATCGGTTCGAACAAATACGGGGAAGGCGCCGCGCGCGCCGTGCTGATCTGCATCTTCCTGTCGATCTTCTGCGTCTGCTACTTCCGACTGACCAGCCGCCTTGCTTCCGGAGACAAGCGATGAAACAACCCCATCTGCTGATCAATCGGTACACGTGGTACGAGATCATCGGCATCTATGCCGGCATTCTGGTGTTTCTTACCTTCGTGCTTGCCCCGTTCGTCGAGGGCTTCCTTGTATCGCTGAAGCCGCTCAGCCAGCTCTTTTCCTCGCCTTATCGTTTCATCCCCGAGAATGGCTCCTTCGAGGCATACCGGACCATGTGGATCAGCGTGCCAGGCTTTGCGCGCTACATTTTCAATTCCTTCTTCATTTCGACAGTCGTGACCGCTGTCGTTCTGGTGCTCGTCATCCCTGCCTCCTACGCGTTTGCCCGCTTCGATTTCAAGGGCGCCGGGCTGCTGCTCGGCGCGTTTCTGGCGGTCAACATGTTCTCGGGCGCAGTGCTGCTTATTCCGCTCTTCCGGTTGATGCGCTCGCTCGGCCTGCTCAATACCTATTTCGCAATCATGGTTCCTGGCGTTGCCTTCCTGATACCGTCGGCGATCTGGTTGCTTAGAACCTACATGATGCGCATTCCCAGGGAGTTGGATGAAGCCGCCTTCGTCGATGGTGCCAGCCACTTTTATACGCTGCGCCGCGTCATTTTGCCGATCGCCATGCCCGGCATTATGGTGGTCGCAATCACCACCTTCATCGGCTCTTATGCCCAGCAGTTCATCTTTGCGCTGACCTTCAACTCGAAAACCGAGTATGCGCCGTTGCCCGTGGGACTCTTCGCCTATTTCGGCCGTCAAGAAGTGGTCTGGAACGAACTGATGGCTGCAAGCTTCGTCGGCATCGCGCCGGCCATGATCGTGATTTTCTTCCTTCAACGGTATCTCGTCAGCGGGCTGACCGCGGGCGCGGTGAAACAGTAAGTCAACCACCAGAGAAAAAAGGGAGCTAACAAAGTGACAATTCAATTCAAGACCGGGCTGATGGCCCTTGCCCTGCTCGGGTCTAGCGCGCTCAGCGCCGTGACCGCTCAGGCCGCCGACAAGGAGATCAGCTGGATCTATTGTGGCGACAAGATCGATCCGATCCATGAGAAGTATATCAAGGAATGGGAGGGCAAGAACCCTGGCTGGTCGGTCAAGCCGGAGGTCGTCGGCTGGGAACAGTGCCAGGACAAAGCAACAACGTTGGCAGCCGCGGGCACGCCGGTCGCGATGGCTTACGTCGGCTCGCGCACGCTCAAGGAATTTGCCGAAAACGACCTCATCGTTCCTGTTCCAATGACCGACGAGGAGAAGAAGAGCTATTATCCGAACATTGTCGATACAGTGACCTCGGATGGCACGCAGTGGGGCGTTCCGATCGCTTTCTCGACCAAGGCACTTTACTGGAACAAGGATCTTTTTAAGCAGGCCGGTCTTGATCCCGAAAAGCCGCCGACCACCTGGGCCGAAGAAATCGCCGATGCAAAGGCCATCAAGGAGAAGACCGGAATTGCTGGTTACGGCCTACCGGCAAAAACCTTCGACAACACCATGCATCAGTTCATGCATTGGGTTTACAGCAACAACGGCAAGATCATCGATGGTGACAAGATTGTCGCCGATAGCCCGGAAGTTCTTGCAGCCCTGCAGGCCTACAAGGACATCACGCCTTATTCCGTCGAGGGCGCAACGGCTTACGAGCAGAACGAAATCCGCGCCATTTTCCTCGATGGCAAGGTCGGGATGATCCAGGCCGGCTCTGGTGCGGCTTCCCGTCTGAAGGACACCAAGATCAACTGGGGTATCGCGCCGCTGCCGCTCGGTCCATCGGCCAAGGGGGAAGGTACGCTGCTGATCACCGACAGCCTGGCGATCTTCAAGGGATCGGGTGTTGAAGACAAGGCGATCGAATTTGCCAAATACATCACCGCTCCCGGCCCACAGGGTGAGTACGAGCTCCAGGGTGGTGCAGGCCTGACGCCGCTGCGTCCGTCCGCAAAGGTTGATGAATTCGTGAAGGAGGATCCATCCTGGAAGCCGCTGATCGACGGCATCTCCTATGGCGGACCGGAGCCGCTCTTCAAGGATTACAAGGGCTTCCAGAATGTCATGATTGAAATGGTTCAGTCGGTCGTGACCGGCAAGGCTGAGCCGGCGGACGCGTTGAAGAAGGCCGCCACCGATCTTGAGCAGTACAAATAGGCCGCTGCTTTAGCGAGGGGCCGCGCTTTTCGCGCGACCCCTTTCTTACCGCATCAAACAGCAAGCCGCCTTGCCGGCGGCCAGGGAAAGCACTGTGGGACAGCTCCATCTCAACAAGGTCCAGAAGTTCTTTGGCGATTTCAAAGTCATCAAGGGTGTCCAGCTCGAGGTGAAGAATGGCGAGTTCGTGGTCTTCGTTGGCCCGTCTGGCTGCGGCAAGTCGACGCTTCTTCGCATGATCGCCGGCCTTGATGCCACGACGGCGGGCGACATCGTCATCGACGGGCTCAGGGTGAATGACCTGGCGCCGGTCAAGCGCGGAATCGCCATGGTGTTCCAGTCCTACGCGCTTTACCCGCACATGTCCGTCTTCGAGAACATCGCCTTCCCGCTGCGTGTGGAAAAGATGGAAGAGGAGAAGCTGAAGGCCAAGGTCGAGCATGCCGCGCGCATCCTTCACCTCGATCAGCGCCTGCAGCAGAAGCCCGGGATGCTTTCAGGCGGTCAGCGCCAGCGCGTGGCGATCGGTCGCGCGATCGTGCGCGAGCCGAAGATCTTCCTGTTCGACGAGCCGCTCTCCAATCTCGATGCTGCCTTGCGCGCCGACATGCGCATTGAGCTCGCCAAGCTGCATCGTCAGCTAAAGGCGACGATGATCTACGTCACCCACGACCAGATCGAGGCGATGACGATGGCAGACCGGATCGTGGTGCTGAATGCGGGTGAGATCGCACAGACCGGTGCGCCACTGGAACTCTACCACAAGCCTGCGAATATCTTCGTCGCAAGCTTCATCGGCAATCCCAAGATGAACTTCCTCAATGTCACCTGCACCGGCGTCGGCGATGCCGGCGTCGAAATTGACTACAAGGGGCAAAAGGCGGTGATCCCGGTCGCGCAGCGTCAGGGTGTCGTTGGCAAATCCCTTACGCTCGGCGTGCGGCCCGAGCACATCCAGATTGGCACAGGCGACATCACGCTCACTGTTACGCCGACAGTCATCGAGCGGCTTGGCGCACAGACGGTGGCCTATGCGTCGCTTGACGGCGAAGGCGAGAATTTCTGTGCAATGTTACCAGGGAGCGCGGCAGTTCGCCCGGATCAGCCGCTGGGGGCCGGGATCAATCTTGCAGACTGCCATCTGTTCGATGAGGCGGGCATATCATTCGAGCGTCATGTGGAACTGACGGACATCGACATGAACCTCATCAATCCGACAGCGGCATGATCATTCCCGACCGTGTGGTGTCGCCTCTTCAATACAGAGGATAAAACAGCCTATTGGCGGGGTAGGAATAGGCGCCCCGGTCCACGATCCCCAATCTGTACATGCAGCTTCTAAGTGCGGTCACGTGCCAAGGATTTGCCGGATAGGGTGAGCCACGATAGACGGCTTCGGGCTCGCAATAGCGATACGCCCGATCGAACCGGGCCAACAGCACCGGATCGGAATCCATCCGTACGCCATGATAGGTTTGCCATTGCCCCGGCGGTTCAGCCGCCGAGATCGCCAACAGACTTGCTGCTACTCCCAATGCAACCGAGATTCTCATCGATTTGACCTCCCGCGCGCCCAATGCTCGCGCGAAAGAAGATGTTTTTCAATTGCGTAAGGTCAAGGGCTCTACATCAAAGGAAGGCGCTTGGAGCGATTGTGTTGCTACCAGACGAGGCCGCGGGCGGCAACATCCTCGATGCGCGTTACCACGCCGTCACGATGAAAGACCATCGTGTCGAACAGGTTGGAGACGACGCAGGTGTGGTTGGGGATGATGCGGATCTTCTCGCCGATCTCAGGACGACGGTCGCCGCACCTCGACAGGTCGATGACGCCATGTTCCTCGGACAGTCCTGTAATCACCGCCTCAGGATAGCCGACAACTGTCCCGAAATCCGCAAAGCCAAGCAGATCGGAGGTCAGAGCCTTTGATCCGGCGTCAATGACCGCGCGATCAGCCGTTGGACGGGACACCACCGTTGCCAGCACATGCATGGCACAGTCGGCCTCGCTGCAGTGGCCGGCGCGGACCATGGAGCGGTCGTTATAGATATAGGTACCTGCGCGATGCTCGGTCGCGGCCGTGACGAGATGCGCCTCAAAGAGGCTGGGCGTGCCGCCATTGCTAACGATTGGACACGCGATCCCATCGGTCTTTAGGAGCGAGAGTGCTTTGCTGAGGAAGGCTTGCACCGCCTCAGCGGAGGCGGGCTTTGGGTAGTTAAGGAGGCCACCGAACGTAAGACCCGGGGAGTCGTTGATCCGCTTTGCCAGGCTTCGTGCTTCTTCCGGCGTCTGGACGCCGCAGCGCCCGCCGCCGGTGTCGCATTCTACGAGAACAGTCAATGGCTTAGAGGATGCGAAATAGGAGGACAGACCATCGACCGTCACCGCGCTATCGGCAACCACCTTGAGACCGGAGATCCGCGCGTTGAGCGCGCCAAGACGCTCGAGCTTTTGCGGGCCGAGAATGTTGAAGGTAATCAGGATGTCTTCAAAGCCGGCCGCAGCGAAGACTTCCGCTTCGCTGATCTTCTGGCAGTTGATGCCCTTCGCACCCGCCGCGATCTGCTCGGCGGCGAGCGCTGGGATCTTGTGCGTCTTGATATGCGGTCGGAAGTCCAGACCGTGCTTATCCATGTAGGCCTGCGTGCGGGCGATGTTTGCCGCCAGCCGATCCTCGTCGATGATTGGCCGCGGCGTCGAGAGATCGGCGACCCTGTCGCCCGGCTTGGCGACAACGGCGAACGGATTTTCCTGCATATGACGCTCTCCGCGTTAGCGGCCGTGAGGGTCGGCGACCATCGGCCAGATATTCTTCGGCGCCCGACGATAGGCTGTCTTGGCTGGAGTGTTGGGATAAGGCGTTCCGGCCGAGCAGTAAATGATGTCCGCGGCGATTTTCGAGAAGGAGGCGTAGAAATGATTGGTCGACTTGATGACCAGGATCTTCTTGGACGTCGGATCGATCCCCATGACGGAGAAAAGGCTTGGATCGAAACTTTGGGCGCGCGTCGAATTCAGGATGATATCGATGCCGTCGAGCGTGATGTGCACGGCATCCCCGAACGGCGCATAGCTTTCACCGAACCGCATCTGTGCGTTCTCGACGAGCTTCACCACCTTGACGACACCGTCCACCGGGTTGCCGGTGCCGGGTGCAGACTTTGCGCCGAAACGCAATGGAATCTCGGCGCCCTGCCCCGCCGCCATGCAGATCTGCACAGCCATCGGATCCCAGATCGTGCCGATCGCGGCGTCACTTACCTTCCGATTTAAGAGCTCTTGGAGAAGCACGGTAGCGTCGCCGGCGGTGCCGCCGCCGGGATTATCCCAAACGTCGGCGATGACCACGGGCCAGGAGGTTGCAGCGACGGCCTGCGTCACAGCCTCAATTTCGTCGATCTGCGGCATGATGAAGGTGCCGCGTTTGGAAAACAGCTCGAGGCCGAGTTCACGCGCTAAGGCCTCGCCCTTCTTCGGCTTGTTGTTGCTGACAACAAGCATCTTGGTCCCCATCTCCGGTACGTCACCCGCCATGAAGCCATGGATGACCGAGATGGACACGATGTCTGCGTCTTCCTTCTCGAGGCGCATGACTTTGTCGACAAAGGATCGCATCGGATCGCGCGAGGTCGGATAGACGTCGATCATCCGGCAGTCGAATACGGACATGACAGGGGCCAGCCGGCCTTCCAGGGTCTCGACGGCAATCCGCCAGAGGTCCTCGGCTCGATCGACGAAGTCGGTGTGTGGGAACTCCTTGAAGTAGACGAAGAAATCTGCGGCCGCGAGCCGTTTGGCTGTGAGGTGGCTGTGCGGATCAAGCTCAGCGCAGACGAGGATGTCCGGCCCGACGATCTCGCGCACGCGCGCCAATATGTCACCTTCCGTATCCTCGTAGCCGGCCGCAACCATGGCGCCGTGCAGACCGAGGACAACGGCATCGACCGGCATAGCAGCCCTGAGCTGGTTCAGCACCTCGTCGCGCAGACCCTCGTAGGTCGATCGGTTCACCAGTCCGGCCGGATCAGCCCAGGCGGCCGTACCCTCGATCAGCTCCCATCCCTTCTCTGCGCAGACCCGGCGCCCAACCGTGATGGGCGCCGAGCACAGGGTTGGGGTTTGCGGATGCTGGCCGGGAGGCGCATACAGAGACGCCTCGAACGCGCGCCGATCGACGCAGATAGGAGAAAAGGTATTGGTCTCGGTTGCGAGCGCCGCCGTGAATATGCGCAAGGGTTCGGCCTTTGTGTTGATCAGCCCATCGGGTTCGGCAGGTAGCCGGTAAAGCCGCATATCTTCCAGCGATCTTCATGCAGGCGGCAATAGTAGAGCGTCTGCCACTGCATCACATCACGCGTACCGTCGGCCTTGGTGAGCCCACCGTCGAACTTCTTGCGCACCAGCGCCATGTCGCCCTCAACCTCGATGTCTTCAAGCGTGGTGGTCGCAAAGATCGCGGTGCGGGCATCTTCAGCGAAAGATTGCGTCGCAAAGTCGTTTGCCTGGCGCAGCCACTCGTCGCGATAGGCCGATAGCGTCGGAAATGCCAGACGCCAGTTGTCGGGGCTTACCTGCTTGCGCCCATCGATCCCGATAAAGCCTTCCTCGACGAAATCATGCTCCACCATCGACCAGTCGGCGGCGAGGAATGCATCGATGTCACGGGAAACCAGCATCTCCCAGATCGAGTGCCGCGTAACGTCGGACGCAGGAAATGGGTTCTTGAACGGATCGCGCATATCTCCCCCGGATTGAAATTCTTTTCATTAATGGCAGTTTTCACTGGTCAAATTCTGCTTTCTATGGTCATTTGTCAACTTAATACGAAAATAATTTGCAAGGATCGATCGATGTCCATCAAGCGTTATGGCACGGTTCAAAAAGGTGCCGGCGGTAAGCCCCTGCCCTTTGCGCGTGCCGTCGAAGCCGACGGTTGGCTCTATGTCTCGGGGCAGGTTGCCATGGAAAATGGCGAAGTCATCGATGGAAATATCGTCGCGCAGACGCACAAGACGATCGAGAATATGCTGGCGATTCTTAAAGAAGCCGGATACGGCGTTGAGCACGTGGTGCGCTGCGGCGTGTGGCTCGATGATCCGCGCGACTTCTGGACCTTCAATGCGATCTACCAGCAGTATTTCGGCGAACACCCGCCGGCAAGGGCCTGTGTTCAGTCGTCGATGATGGTCGATTGCAAGGTCGAAATCGACTGCGTAGCGTATAGGCCGAAGGACCAGTAGCGCAAACGACGGAGGGCGGGATGGACATTTTCTCGACATTGCAAGAAGAGAAGGCCAGGCTTTCGCCCTCGGAAAACCGCATCGCGGATATCCTCCTCAATGACTTCGAGTTTGCGGTCAACGCCTCGATCATCGAGCTTGCTGAAAAGGCCGATGTGTCGCCGCCGACGGTCACGCGCTTCTGCCGGCGATTAGGCTGCGAGAGCTTTTCCGATTTTAAGGTCCAGCTCGCAAGGACAGCCTATGTCGGTATGCGTTACCTGAAGCCGGAGCCCAAAAGCACCAACCCCGGTGATGTCGCGCAGGACATTATCACCAAGGCACAGAACGCACTTTTCCTGCTTCATCGTTCGCTGGACGTTGCTGCAATCGAACTGGCTGCTGAACGGCTTTCGCGCGCCGACATGATTTATGCCTTCGGCTCCGGCGGCAACTCGTCCATGATTGCCAGCGAATTGCAAAACCGCCTGTTTCGCTTCGGCTTGCATGTGACGGCAAGCTCCGACCATGGCATGCAATTGATGATGGCCGCTGCCGCCAAGTCGACCGACGTGTTGATCGGGTCGTCCTTCACCGGGCGAAACACCGAGCTCGTACGCGCTTTCGCGCTTGCGCGTGAGTCCAAGGTGACGACGATCGCGCTCACCCAGAGTAATAGCCCGGTCGCGCAAGTAGCGGAAATTGTTGTTCCTATCGACCTACAGGAAGGAAGCAATATCTTCCGGCCCACCTCGACGCGGATCGCCTATCTGGCTGTCGTCGATATTCTCGCCAGCCTCGTTGCTTACGCGATCCAACCAAAGGCCGCGGTGGCCCTGCGTCGCATCAAGCAACAGCTCGTTGCCCACCGCGATGGCGACGACCGGCAACTGCTCGGGGACTAACAATTCCATGCCAAAAAGGGATGCAAAATGACACAGACGGTAGCGATCGTAACCGGTGCTGCGGGCGATATTGGACGGGCTATTGCTGAGCGGCTTGCGGAAGATCACGATGTCATCCTGATGGTCGACATCGACGTTGCTGCCGCCGAGAAGGCCGCCCGCGCTTTGGGGCCAGTCGAGCACTTTGCCGCGCACGGCTGCGATGTGACCAGCGAAGCAAGCGTCGCGGAAATGGCAAAGCAGGCCGCCTCGTTTGGTTCGGTTCGTACGCTGGTCAACAATGCAGGGGCCGCACGCGCCGTCAGCCTCCACGATACCACGCCCGAGATTTGGAGGATGGACAATGCGCTTAATCTCGAGGCTGCCTTCTTGTGCTTCCGCGCCGTCGAAGGTCTGCTCGAGGCGTCGAAGGGCTCGGTTATCAACATCGCATCCGTCAACGGCATGAACGTCTTTGGCCACCCCGCCTATAGCGCAGCGAAGGCGGGATTGCTGCATTTCACCAAGTTGGTGGCGGTAGAATACGGAAAGCTCGGTATCCGTTCGAACGCAGTTGCGCCCGGCACTGTACGTACGCAGGCATGGGAGGCGCGTGCAGCCACTAACCCCAACGTCTTCGAAGAGGCTCGCCGCTGGTACCCGCTCCAGCGGGTCGTCGACCCTAGCGATGTCGCTAACGCCGTGGCGTTTCTTGCCGGACCGCAGGCTGCCGCGATTACCGGCGTCTGCTTGCCGGTGGATTGCGGGCTGACTGCCGGTCAGGCTGAGATCGCTCGGACATTCTCGCAGTCCGAGCACTATTAAGAGACATATTAAGAGAGGAACCGATATGACTTTGGCGCCTTTTCGCCTGGAGAGTTCGTGGCAGCCCGATGGTGGTCCGAACGGCCGCTTTAGCTTTTCCCTTTTCAATCTCTGCGAGGTCGCGCTTTCTGGCTTCACGCTGGTCTATACCTCGCTGACGCGCGTCATCGATGCGAAGGCTTGTGGGAACGCAACCTTTCTGCGTCGCAACGCCAATTTCCATGAGTTTGCTCCGCCGCAGGGCTTTCTTCTCGAGCCGGGAAAGAGCTGGACTTTTACGGTCAGCGGCCTGCACCGGCCGGCTCGCCATTGCACCGATGGTGCGAAGTCCGCCTATGTGACGCTTCAGGATGGCAAGCACATCACGGTTGCCGTTTCCGATTTGCTTCTTGAAGGACGCGTGAACGAGCCGCCGCCGGTCCTTCTTCCTGAAGGCAAGCTTTCACTGCCGTTCTCATTGCAGCCCTGGCCGGCGGAAATCGACGCCGAGCCAGGCTGGGATTTCCCCGTCGTTCTCTATCCCGCGGAAGGATCGTCGACAGACGATCTGCGGGCAGTCTCGACGGTGCTTTCCCTTTGCCATCGTCTGTTCGAGAGTGATCATGCGCCGTTCAATCTCGCTGCCTCGGCCCAGGGACGGCCCTTGCAGTTTCTGCTCGATACGACGGTTGCCCCTGAAGGCTACAAGCTCGGCTTCAAGGCCACGCGCATCACATTGTCATTTGCCGATGCCGCTGGGCGTCAATATGGACTGACGTCGCTTGCGCAGCTCTTGCATGGGGCTCGCAGCCAGCCGCAAACGTTTCGCTTTCCGGTCTCCGGTACGATTTCGGATCGGCCGCGATACGGCTGGCGCGGCTGCCATCTCGACGTTTCGCGTCAGTTCTATCCGACAGCCGACATCAAGCGGCTGATCGACATCCTCGCCTGGCTGAAGCTCAATATCTTCCATTGGCATCTGACCGACGACGAGGCATGGCGGCTGGAAATCAAGGCTTATCCCGAACTCACGACGACAGGCGTCCTTCGCGGTCCGGACGAGCCTCTCTTGCCGCAGCTTGGCAACGCTGCCGAACCTGTCGGCGGCTTCTACTCCCAGGTTGATGTGCGCGACATCGTCGGCCATGCTGCGGAATTGAACGTGGAGATCATCCCCGAAATTGATATCCCCGGTCATAGCACGGCGACGTTGACGGCACTGCCCGGTCTGACCGACGGCCAGGAAGCGCCGGAGAGCTATCATTCCGTACAGGGATATCCGAACAATGCGCTCAATCCCGCGGTGCCACTGACCTACGAATTTCTCGAAAAAGTGCTCGACGAGATGGTCGAGCTGTTTCCCTCCGCCTACCTCCACATCGGCGGTGACGAGGTGGCGAACGGTTCGTGGCTTGCCTCTCCGCTTGCCAAGGCATTGATGGAGAAGGAGGCAATCTCAGGCACGTTCGCACTGCAATCCCATTTCCTCAAGCGTGTGAAGGACATGCTGACGGCGCGCGGCCGTAAGCTCGCCGGTTGGAACGAAGTGGCGCATGGTGGCGGTGTTGCAGCCAAGGACACACTGCTGATGGCCTGGGAGAACCCGCAGGTTGGCATCGACCTGGCCAAGGAAGGCTACGAGGTCGTCATGACTCCCGGCCAGGCCTATTATCTCGACATGGTTCAGGCGGAGGCGTTTCAGGAGCCCGGCGCAAGTTGGGCCGGAACCGTGCCGCCGGCGCATACCTACGCCTATGAAGCTGAGGGCGACTTTCCGGAGGACCTGAAGGACAAGATGAAGGGCGTCCAGGCCTGCATCTGGTCGGAACATTTCCTGTCACGCGGCTACTTCAACCGGCTTGTTTTCCCACGCCTGCCGGCGATTGCCGAAGCCGCATGGACGCCACGGGCGATGAAGGACTGGAATCGCTTCGCTGCGATCGTGCCTCTGAGCCCGAAATTGTGAGGCCGAGAATGCGGATTGCAGTGGGCGGAATTCACACGGAATGCAGCACCTATTCGCCGGTGCTGATGACAGTCGAGGACTTTCGCGTTCTGCGCGGCGGGGATCTCCTGGCTTCGGACTACTTCGGGTTTTTGAAAGCCGATGGGGTTGAGCACCTACCGCTCTTGCATGCGCGCGCAGTGCCCGGGGGGCCGATCTCCAGGGTGGCGTACGCGGCATTCAAAACCGAGTTTCTTGACCGGCTGAAAGCTGCCTTGCCGCTCGAAGGCCTCTACCTTGCGATGCACGGCGCGATGAATGTCGAGGCAATGGACGACGCTGAGGGTGACTGGATTGCCGCTGCCCGCTCTGTCGTCGGTCCTGATTGCGTGATCGCAGCGAGTTATGATTTGCACGGCAATGTCAGCCAGAGGATCGTCGACCAGCTCGACATATTCGCGGCCTACCGGACCGCGCCGCACATCGATGTGCGCGAAACGATGGTGCGTGCATGGTCGCTGCTGGTGGATACCTTAAGATCGGGCACGCGGCCAGGGGTGGCCTGGGCTCCGGTGCCGGTTCTCTGGCCGGGCGAGCGAACGTCGAGCGAAGACGAGCCCGCAAGGCGCCTGTACAAAGCACTGTCTGCAATCGATCAGCGCGAGGGCATCCTCGATGCCAATTTGATGATCGGCTATGTGTGGGCGGATGAACCTCGGGCGACCGCCTGCGCAGTCGTCACAGCGACGGACAAGCAAGCGGCCGTCACAGCCGCAGAAGAGATCGCACTATCCTATTGGAATGCGCGCGACCACTTTGTCTTTGGTCCTGTTACCGGTCCGCTCGACGCCATGCTCGACATTGTGGTGAACGCCTCGACAGCACCTGTCATCCTGGCAGATTCCGGTGACAACCCGACAGGTGGCGGCGTTGGCGACCGGGCCGACGTGCTGAGAGCACTGCTGGCACGTGGACTTGAAGGAGCGCTGGTTGCCGGTATCACCGATCCACCGGCCGTCGCGGCATGCTTTGCAGCCGGCAAGGGTGCAAGGATCGGACTCCGCATCGGCGCAGCCCTCGACGTGTCGAGCTCGCCTGTCAAGATCGAAGCGGAAGTCCTTTTCCTCGATGACCCGGGCCCGGCCGCCGAGCGTCAGGCGGTCATAAGCACTGCGGGCATGACCGTGGTGCTCGCGGCACGGCGGCGTCCTTATCACAATATAGCGGATTTCGAGCGGCTCGGGCTCGATCCGAAGTCAGTGCGGGTGCTTGTGGTCAAGTCCGGTTATCTTTCCCCGGAACTGGCGCCGATCGCCAATCCGAACCTGATGGCATTGACCGGGGGCGTCGTGAACCAGGACATCGAAGGCTTGGTCAGTAACCGACGCGCTCGACCGATCTTCCCGTTCGATCGTAACTTCGAATACGAACCACATGTGCGCCTTTCGGCGCGCTGGCAAGACTGATCCATCGCTTAGCAGGCTTCGGCCTCACGCCAAAGCTGCCAAGGCGCCTTCATCCGCAATACCCGGTGACCTGTCGCCGCACGATACATGTCATGAGCCGTCTCCTCCCCGATGTTTTCCGCGACCCGACGATCCGGGTCAGCATGCTTGCTATCTTTGCGTTTGGCTTTGCCGGAGCGGCAACCTCGCCGTACCAATCGGTTATTGGCATTCGCGAATTGGGTCTGAGCAACACCCTCTACTCGGCGCTGATATTTGCCGCCGCAGCCGTCAACGTCACCGTGAGCATTCTCCTTGGCAATCTCGCGGACCGACTTGGCGAGTATCGGTCGCTGATGGTGACGGTCGCCGTCTTTGGTATCTTCGGTTACGGCGCGGTCTACCTCTTTCCCGCGCAGGCAACGTTCGTCGTCAGTGCCTTGTTGCTGCTGCCGATCTACAACGCACTCAATTCCCTGCTCTTCGCCAATGTACGCGCCACTACCAACGGGATGCCACGCGGCGACGTGGCAACGGTGAACTCAGGTGTGCGGGCGATGATCTCGCTCTCCTGGGTACTTGTGCCGGGCCTTGTCGGAATATTTCTGTCGCGATCGACAAGCATGCTGCCGGCCTATCTCTTTGCGAGCCTCGCCTGCATGGTGTGTCTTGGCCTGATCGCAGCCTTCCTGCCGCGCCAGAACGGCACGGACAAGGCGGCCACACACCATCTTTCCTATCTTGCTGCGCTTGCAGAAGTCATCTCGCCACGTGTCTTCATTCGTGTGATCGCGGTGTCGCTGATCAGCAGCACTCTTCATGTTAACGGCGCCATCCTGCCGCTGATCGTTACCGGAGCCGCGCATGGGACCGTTGGCGATGTCGGGATCATGGTCGGCATCGTCGCCTTCCTCGAAGTCGTCTTTATCGTCGTCTGGGGCCGTGCCCAACGGATCATGAACCCCGTCACGGCCCTGGCGATCGGTACGATCATCTACGTCGTCTACCTCGTACTGCTCGGCCTTGCGTCCGCGCCATGGCATGCTTATGCGTTGACGCTCGTCAGTGGAATCGGCGCCGCGGCGCTCATCAGCATCCCGATCACCTATCTGCAGGATCTGATTGCTGAGCGGCCGGGTCTCGGCAGTGCGCTGATATCCGTCAACATTTTCCTGAGCGCGGGGCTGAGCGCGCTCCTCTTTGCGATCGGCACCGGCCTCGGCGGCGGCTATTCCGGAACGGCAATCATCGGTGCTGTGGCCGGCCTCTCGGGCCTTTTTCTGCTGCTCTTCTTCGATGGAACCAAACGACGGCGCTGAGACGATCAATGTTTTAACCGTCAGCCACGTCACCGAAAATGCCCGCCGCGAGACCGGCGGCGGGCATCTGCTCTCAGGCTCGGGAGAGAGTATGAGCCTCAGATGTTGGCGAGCAGCTCGTTGATGCGCTGTTCCATGTCGGAGAGGGCTGCGTCGATCTCCTTCTGACCGGTGATCGCTGCGCTCATTTCCTGGCCGATGATGTCCTGGATCGCGAACTGGCGCTGGACGGTGGACGGAAGCGGCGTGCCGAGCGTGGCGATCGCCGAAATCGTGTCGCGATGCGGTAGGGCCTTGAACTGATCAGAATTCAACACCGCCTTGACGGCCGGCAAATGGCCGGTGCGTGACCAGTCGAAATCGTTGTCATGGAAGAACTTCAAGAACTTCCCGATGGCAGCGGTCTGTTCCTCGGATCGGTCCTTTTGCGAGACGGCCCAGCTGTGGCCGTCGGCGTATTGCGCCTTCTTGCCCGGGAAGAGCTGCGGATAGGGATAGACGGCATAGCCGCCGGCGTTGAGCGCTGTGCCGGACTTTTCCGATGATGCCGTGTAGTCACCGATGACCCAGGTCCCGTTCAGGTGAACACCGCCTTCGCCTGCGAGGAAGGCGTTGATGCCAGCGGCGTAGTCCAGATCCTTGGTCGTGTAGCCGTTGTCGTAGACCGCCTTGTACATCTCAAGGACCTTCCTGGCCTCGGGCGTATTGATCTTGACCTGCTTCGGATCGGCAAAGAAGTCTGAATTCTGCTGGAACAGGTAAGTGTAGAGGTTGCGCGTATAAAGCGCGACTTCATTGGCGAGATTCTGGACGAAGTAAGGCTTGCCGGTCTTTTCCTTGAATTGCTTAGCCTGAGCCAAGAGCTCGTCGACGCTCGTCGGCAGCTTCGGCGTGCCGTCGGCATTGACGAGATCGGCCTTTTTGAAGAGGTCCATGTTGATGTGATACAGCATGGTCCAGTTGTCGATCGGCAGACCGTAGATCTTTCCGTCCTTGGTCACGCCATTCAAGCTGGCGTCGGTAAAGTCAGTGGCCGCAACACCGACGGACTTCAGCACCTCGTCGAGCGGCATCAGCAGGCCCTTGGCCTGATAATCGGCGAGCACCGATTGGTGGATGGTGACAATGTCAGGCGGATCGCCGGCGGCGAACTGTGCGGTTAGCTGATCGTAGCCTGGCCATTCGACGGTCGTCACCGTCACATGCACATCCGGATTGTCCGCGTTGAACTTGTTGATGAGCGAGGTGATGATGCCGCATTCGCCAACGGCCTTGCTGACGTCGGTGTTGGTACCGAAATCGGCGTCGCAAGCCCCGAAGAAGCGCTGCACCGTCAGTTCGGTGGTGGCAAAGGCCGGACTTGCGCCGGCAAGCGCGATCACCGAGGCCGCCGCCAGCATGTATTTTCTCAAAGTATGTGTCATTTCCATCTCCTCCTCATTGGATCTGCGACCCTTGGCTAGGCCCCCTCCCCGGGAGCCGGTTTCGACGTCAGCGCACGGCGGCGCCAGACACTGCCGTGACGATGTATTTCTGGAAGAACAGGTAGAGAACGAGGATCGGGGCGCCGGCGAAGACCGCTTGCGACATCAGAAAGCCGAGACCTTCCGACTGCGCAAAATTGGTCTGCGTCGAGGCGATACCGATCGTCAGAGTATACATTTCCTTCCTGGTGCCGGAGATCAGCGGCCAGAGATAATCGTTCCAGGCACCAAGGAAGGTGAAGATGCCGAGCGTCGCCTGCGCGGGAACCGTCAACGGCAGCAGCACCTTCCAGAAGATCTTGAAACGGCTGGCATTGTCCAGCAGTGCTGCCTCGTCGAGTTCCTTCGGGATGGCCCTGAAATACTGCGTCATCAGGAACACGCCGAAGGGTGCCGACAATCCTGGCAGGATCAGACCGTGATAGGTGTTGTGAAACTTCAGCCAGGAGAAAATCTGATGACGAGCGATGAGCACCGCCTGCTCAGGGATCGCAAGTCCGAGCAACACGATGATGAAGAGCGTGTTACGGAACGGAAAGTTCAGACGTGCGAAGCCGTAGCCTGCAAGCGACGAGAGGCAAAGCGTGAAGATCGTCAAGCCGCCGGCAACGATGATGCTGTTCAATATCCAGCGGAATACCGACGATGTTGCCAGGATATTGATATAGTTGTTGATCGTGTAAGGCGCATGGAAGACGGAGTTCATGTCCGCCATCAGCTCCTTGTTGTCCTTGAGGGATAGTCCGATCACCCACAGCACCGGCGCCATCATGATCAGTGCGCAGACAAGTGCCAGGAGAAGAACCACGCGATCACCGCTCGAGCGGCCGACCATGTTTCCACCGGATAAAGCGCTCATCCTTCTTCTCCTTTGCGTCGCGAGATGAAGTACTGCGCCATCGCAGCAATCAGGATCAGTATGAAGAGGATTTCAGAGGCGGCGGCACCGAGACCGAGGTCCCACTGCCTGAACGCAGCTTCGTAGATGTAAAGCACGATAGGCTTCGACACGTTGTTCGGGCCACCGAGCGTCATCAGCTTTGCCTGGCCAAAGAGCTGGAACTGCAGCACGACCTGGATGATCAGCACGAGCACGAAAGTCCGCCGGATCGAAGGGAGCGTGATGTACCAGAGCGTTCGCCAGCGGCTGGCATTGTCGAGGGCCGCTGCTTCATAGATTTCTGCCGGCACCTGCTGCAGTGCCGAGAGAAAGAGCATCATTGGCAGGCCGATGCACCACCAGACAGTGGCAATCGCTATGCCGATCATGGCGAGGTTCGGGTCGGACAAAAAGGCCGGCGCTGGCACGCCGAACCAACCGTAGATGGTGGCAAGCAGGCCGAAGTTGCCGATAAAGACGATACGCCATATCAGCGTGACGATTGTCACGGACAGGACGGAGGACGAGAAATAGACGACGCGCAGCGCGGCTGCCATTTTCGTCTTTCGGTTCAGGGCGAGCGCCAAAAGCAGACCCAAGATAGCAAGCGTCGGCACTGTCAGAAGCACGAAGTAGAAGGTATTGCCGACGGCCTGGATGAAGACCCTGTCTCTGAAGAGCCGGATGTAATTATCGACCCCGACGAAGCGGCCGACGCCGAAGGCGTCAGCCTTGTGAAGGCTGAGCCAGATGCCCCAGAACAGCGGCACGACAAGCAAGGTCACGAAAAAGAAGAGGTAGGGCGCCACGAAGAGTGCGTTTCGCCAGAGTGGCGCATTGATGTTCTGCACTTTCTGCCGGGCAGTGATGCCAGCGGCAGACCGGGCGGAGGAAAGTGCCGCCTCAGCCATGACCGGCCTCCTCATTGTGCCAGGCGTGACCGGCATCATCAAAGAGATGCGCGCGACTTCCATCGAGCACCAGTGCCACCTCGTCGCCGATCATGACGCGACTGTTGCCGATGTCCTCGGCAACGACTGCGCTGCCATCCTTGAGACGGGTATAGAGAAGCGTCCGGTCGCCGAGGCGTTCCAATACATCCACCTTCCCCGTCGTCGTTGCTGCGACGCCATTGGCGAGCTTGACGGCCTCGGCACGGATGCCGAGCGAATGTTCGCCGGCCTTGACCCCACCTGCACGGATCGCCGTCTGCAATTGCGTGCCATCCGGAAGTTTGGCACGCAGGAAACCATTTTCTTCCGAGAGGCCGACGGACAGGAAGTTCATGGTCGGCGACCCGACAAAGGTGGCGACGAAACGACTTGCCGGGCGTGAATAGATCTCCATCGGCGTGCCGATCTGCTCGATCTTCCGATTGTTCATCACGACGATGCGATCGGCCAGCGTCATGGCCTCGATCTGGTCGTGCGTGACAAAGATCATTGTCGATCTGACCCGATGGCGCAGCTGTGCAAGCTCGACGCGGGTGCGAACGCGCAGCGCCGCATCGAGGTTCGATAGCGGCTCGTCGAAGAGGAAGGCCTTTGGTTCCTTGACGATCGCGCGGCCAATGGCGACACGCTGACGCTGACCGCCGGAAAGTTGGCCCGGCTTGCGCTCCAAGAGGTGGCCGATCTCGAGCATGCGAGCCGCCTCTGCAATGCGCGCGGAGATCACATCGGCCGAAACGTTGATGTTGCGCAATCCGAAGGCCATGTTGTCGGCCACCGTCATATGCGGATAGAGTGCATAGGACTGGAACACCATGGCGATGTCGCGCTGGCCGGGCGGCAGTGTATCGATGCGCTCGCCATTGATTGAGATCGTCCCGCCATCCACACTTTCAAGGCCCGCGATCATGCGAAGAAGCGTAGACTTGCCGCACCCGGAAGGGCCAAGGAAAACCAGGAATTCGTTCGCCTTGATTGACAACGACAAGCCGTCCAAGACGGTCATCGAGCCATAGCGCTTGGTGACATTCTGGATTTCAATATTGGCGGTCATCCGACTGCTCCTGAATTGCAGGCGGAACCCGAAATACCGATATGAACACGCAGATGGCATGCTTCCACCGAAAGAGCGTCCGCTATGACAAACGGACCTCCCTCAGTCAGTGATAGTGCCAAAACAGAAGCGCTCGCTCCCATCTTTTCCTCCCAGTGGCACGTCAAGACCGGTGTGCTGACGTTAAATCATACAATTGCTTTGTCAACATATCGTTTGATACGTATCCGAAAACAGGATTTAGATTACACTTGCAGGCGGATCATCCGGTAGGAGAGCGGCGCGATCTTTGCGCTGAGCTTGCCGTCGACGATGCTTGAACCGGTCACGGCCCTCGGCACGACATTGTCGGGCTTATCGGCGGTGTTGGTGATGTTGAGATCGCTATGCGCGACGACCTGGTCGTCGATCACCCGCAGCATACCGAATTCGAGCAGGCTGGCGTCGAGATCGAGCGTCTCCGTGCCATGGCGGTTGACGATGAAGAAGGTCACCGTCTTCTTGTCCGCATCATGCACGGCTGAGACGTCGAGATAGGGAACATCGCCTAGATCGTCGACCTTGTAGGTCGGGCTGTCGACCATCAGCTTCAGTGCCGTCCCGCGTCCGTAGACGGAGGCGAAATAGTACGGATAGAAGATCGTCTGGCGCCATGCCGGACCACCCGGGATCGTCATGATCGGAGCGATTACGTTGATGAGCTGCGCCAAGCAGGCAATCTTGACGACATCCGCACGGTTGATGAAGGTGTTGAGAATGCAGCCGACCTGCAGCACGTCCTCGAAGTTATAGTCATCCTCCAGGAGGGCCGGCGCATGCGGCCAACCATTTGCGCCGGCAAGCGTTGCCTTGTCGCGCTCCTTAGAGTGGTACCAGACATTCCATTCGTCGAACGAGATGTATACGTTCTTGGAGGAGCGCTTCTTCGCCTTGACGTAGTCGATTACGCCTGCGACCGTTCCGATGTAATTGTCGAGCTCGATACTACGAGCGAGATAGTTGGCCGTGTTTTTGGCACGGTTTTCGAAATACATATGCAGCGAGATGTAGTCGACCTCATTGTAGGTGTGGTCGAGCACGGTTGCTTCCCATTCCGGATAGGTCGGCATATGTGCGTTCGACGACCCGCAGACGACGAGTTCGAGCGAGTTGTCGAAGGCGCGCATGGCCTTGGCAGTCTCATGCGCTAGCCGGCCATACTCGTCCGCCGTCTTGTGGCCGATCTGCCAAGGGCCGTCCATCTCGTTGCCGAGGCACCAGAGTTTGACGTCCCAGGGCTGGCTGCGGCCATTGGCAATGCGCTTGTCGCTCCACTCGCTGCCGCCGGAATGATTGACGTATTCGAGGAAGTTGCGCGCCTCATCGAGGCCGCGCGAGCCGAGGTTGACGGCAAGCATCATCTCGGTGTTGGCCGACGTGCACCAATCGGCAAACTCGTGGATGCCGACCTGATTGCTCTCGCAGGTGTGCCAAGCAAGATCGAGGCGCGTCGGGCGGCTTTCCTTGGGGCCAATGCCGTCTTCCCAATTGTAGGCAGACACGAAATTGCCACCGGGGTAGCGCACGATCGGAACATTCAGTTCCTTGACGAGCTCGATGACATCCTTGCGCATGCCGCTTTCGTCAGCAGTCGCATGATCAGGCTCGTAGATGCCGGTATAAACGGCACGACCGAGGTGCTCGATGAATGAGCCATAAAGGCGCGGATCGATGTCAGAGATCGTGTATTTACTGTGCGCTGTAACCGCAGCCCTCATGGTGTCCTCCACTGTATCGTCTTTTGTGATTTATATCACAATTTGAGATCAATAAAGCGGAACCCCGAGGCGCGGTCAAGCGTAAAATTCAGAAAATCGGATAGACTCATCGAGTCTTCAGGCGCAGCAGAATGTCCTGATCGTAGTTGCCGAAGCCGCGGCCAAAGATGTTGATGCCACCGGGATGCTTGGCGTCGTCGCGCACACCGATGCGCAGACGGACTGAATGGTGTTCGTCCAGCTTCAGATCGGCAAGGGTTACATCGGAAATGCGCAATCCATCGACGAAAGCGCCATCGTCATTGATGCGGAAGTTCTTCAGTTTGCCGTACTGCGAACCCTTCAGCTTCCACCAGTCGGGCGTGAAAACCCCACGTTTGTCGCCAAAATCACCCGGAGACGTCCAGGTTCCGATATCGGTACCGTTGACCGCGAGGGTGATGTCGGAGGGCCAGTCGGCGCTGGTGCCAGGAACCTCGGAACTCAGTTCCATCACGAACTCAATCTCGCGGATGCTGGTATTCGTCAGTCGCGCGTTGTTGGGAAACTGATACTCGACGTAGCCTCGCGTGAACCAAATGAGCCCGGCTTTCATCCGGTCCGGATCGAGGAATGTATTGGGAACGTCGAGTAGCCCGATGATGCCATCGGCTGAACAGAGCCCGCAAGGCGCCGTCACTTCGAAGCTCGTATAGAGCCCAAGCGGCATCGACACCTCGATCGCGTCCGGTTTGGTTTCCTTGATTTCGTTCTTGAAGACGACGAGAATCTCATCGTAAACGCTACGGCAGACCTTCTGGTTGCCCTTGCGTGCCTTCTGGGTTTCCGTCTGGATCAGCCCGGCCTCTTCGAGCATCTGCACGTTGGTCGATACGCTGGACTGCGGCAGGTCAAGTATATCAGCAATTTCGTTGACGTTCATCGCCCCCCTCTCGTGCAGGAGCTTCAATACGGCGATGCGAGCCGGAGATGCGAGCCCTTTGAGGATAGGCATCCCCTCTTCTGGCTCGACGACAAGAAAGTTGCGGCTCATGGGACTCCGATCTACGACAACACAATCGTTGTTTTATATCAGAAAATGTGATGTTATCAATTGGACGATCGCGATTGATTGATCAGAAGCGACCACAGGCGTGTTCTGCAGGAAAACGCATCAGGGCGGGCCTCCAGGCAACTCTATCTGCCTGGGCTGTCTTGCGTCGGCCTGGGACATGAAGCGGCTTGAATACGCAAAGCGCCTTGCTGCGCGCTGCCGTATGAGGCGAGGTTACGGGCGCGTGCGCTGCGGAGGCAAGTCACACGGATCAGGACGGGGCCGCCATTGAACGGTTAGCCGAAGTCTCCGAGCGATGCGGCGATGTCTGCGATGGAGCGGAAGAGCACGAACCAATCATCCTTCGAAGGTGTGAAACCTCGCCGCCGCCAAAATTTCAGCGGCTTCGTCGTCGATGGCGTTGACCATCAAGGCCCGAACGCTGGAGGGCGTGCTTGACCAGACCCGCGCCAATGCCGCACCCCGCCCATGCCGTGACGGCAGCGAGTTGACCGAGAAGCAGGCAGGGAACCGGATCGGGTGGTTGGCCCGTGCGAATTGAGCGCGGCAAGATAGAGGCAACCACAGCTGTAGGGGCAAGGCCACAACATCCGACCACCAGGCCGGCTTCGTGGACTACGAGAACGGCCGTGAAGCCCTTTTGCTGATTGGTGAGCGCGCGCGTCTTCAACCAGCGATCGAGCGTGGGTTTTCCGCAGGAGAAGTTAGAAACGTCATGCGTGGTGGTAAGCGCGCGAGCCGATGGCGAGACGTCTTACCGCTTCGCCACGTAGCCAGGTTCCAAAGGCGCGGGCCGCCTGGCAAGCTCCACCATCTCGGGACCTGGGGCTGCCTTACGAGATAGGACTTCCATAAATTCGGCGAATCCTTCAGGGCTCATGCGAACCAGCACCTGCTCCATGACGACTTCCTACACAAAATGCGCTAGCCGCCGACCACCTGAAGGGCCTTATCCGAGTGGAATCTTGCTGTTCCCTTGCCACTGGATTTGGCCAGGTAGAGCGCCTGATCGGCCTTCTGTAACAAATCGGCGCCTTCTCGTCCGTCGGTGGGCGAGACTGCGATACCGATGCTGACACCGATTTCGACGACAGTGTCCGTCACCCTGTAGGGGGATCGCAAAGTCTCGATGATCCTGCTTGCACGTGTCCGCAACTCGTCACGGTTTGTCAGCCCCGGCATCACCACCACAAATTCATCGCCCCCGAGGCGGGCCGCCGTATCCTGCTCGCGAAGGAGCGATCGCAACCGCTCCGCGACCTGACAGAGAAGCTCATCGCCGGCCGCATGGCCGTGCCCGTCATTGACCGCTTTGAAGCCATCCAGATCAAGATACATGAGGGCTACGCCCGGCTGGCGGCTTTTCAGATGGCCAATGAGGCGATCCAGGCGATCAAGCAGCAGCACGCGATTGGGCAAGCCCGTAAGTGCGTCGCGCATGGCGCGCGCCTCGCTGCTGCGGATCAGCCGTGCCGCCTCTCCCGAATAGCGAAGTACGAATACCGACAGAGCCACGAAGGCGCATAAGGTGATGACAAGAATCGGTCCGGCCGTTCGCAAGAGCGCATCACCGGGACGCGCAGGATCCCAGGCCAGATAGCGGGCCGTCGCCTTTATCTCGTCGGAAAAGCGGATTCGCGCACGAGGGTCTACACTCTCGTCATCAATATCGGCAAGTCTCAGATTGGGCAGCAGATAGGTATTTCCAAGGTCGGCCAGGCGGGCTGCGGTCAAGACGTCCACAAACACAACCAGATAGCCCGTATCCTGAGGCCGTGTCTTGTCAACGAAAGGACGCAGGGGCGCTACCGCCACCATAGCGAGTTCATTTCCGGCGCTGACCAGGCCAAACGTCGCGCTGACGCGATCGCCGCCACGAGTGCGCGCAACAATCTCGTTGAAGCCGTTCGATAACAGAGACCGGGCATCCACCGCCCCGCCTTTTTTATCGACATAAGAGTAAACGGTGCGATTTTCTGGATCCAGCACGAACGACATTGCTAAGCCGTAGCTATCCTCGCCGGCGTGGCCGATATTGCCGTCGATCCAGGGAAAATCGAAGTTATCGACGATTGCAACGACGGCTTCATCCCAATGGCCATAATCTGACGCTCCCTTGGCAAGGGCTTTGCCGTGAACGTCAATTGCGGCACGCGCCAATCGTGCCTGTTCACTGATCGCGGTCTTCGTCTGAAAGTTTGCGAGCCAGATCAAACCGCCAGCCGAACCAACGAGCAGCAGTGCGGTCAGCAGCACAAGTGGCAGAATGACCCTGAAGAAGAATTGCCGGGTGGCATCGATTTGTCTGGGCATTTTTCTCAACGAACAGCGTTTCTTGCGCGGAAGGTCGCCGCGCAATCCAAAAACCCGGCGCTCTTGGCTTGTGTGACCACCCGCCATTTGCAGATGACCTATGCACGCGCTTAATTTAGAAGTCGTGAAGAAAGAGCCTCAGTTTCAATCTTTCTCGTGCCAATTTTTCACTGAGATTGCGCGCGAGCAATCCGTGCACCTTTCCTTCGGGGTCGCCAAATACCATCGAAGTCGAGTGAGTTGGCGCAGTTGCGGGGCTGACTGTGTTCCACACCATGCCGATAGAGGCAACCGAGGCCCGGTCATCGTCTGGGGAAAGGAACTATTCCTTTGCCGGTTTCCAGCGGCTTTGGCGGACGTTTTCACGTTCGCACCGCACTGCAGCCGGCGATCTGTCCGCCGGTCAGGCGCAGGGTGGCGGGGGCGAATTCGTCACCAAAGCGCTCTGCTTTTAGAGCGGGAGCGTTGAAATCAGACGTAAGCAACCCGCTCGCCGAATTCGCTGTCGTCATCAAAGTTCTTGGTTCCGATGCGGTCACCTTCACCAGAGAGCCTTGGCGGCTGGCCGCCGCCCTGCTGGCCAGAGGCTGTATTCGAAGACTTCTCCAGTTTGGCCAATTTTGCCTCAAGCGTTGAAATGTCGCCTTGCAGTGCTTGCGCTTCGTTCTGGTCCTTCGTGCTGGCAAGTTCGGCCTTCTTGCTGGCGATCTCTTGCTTGATGCTCGCTGCATCGTCCGACGAAGATGAAGAAGCTGATGTCGAAAGCAACGTTGTCGATGTCGACGAATTCGAAATAGCGGTGACCATACGACCCTCGTTATAGGCGACTTGCACCTCTCTACTTCGCGCTGCCTTACTAGCAAGTAAAAAAGTACCAAACGGTACCGGTTTTCGTACGCGACATGTTTGGATGTTGCTGCGTCTAGACATTTACCCTTGATCACCATCAAGCGCGGCTTACCAGATAGCCGACAGATCTTAGAGACCGTTTGACAACGGGGCGGAAATTTGAGGCGGCCCGTGGTTCAAGCTTCTGATGTGGAAAACAACGAATTGGGCGTAGATGGCTGTCGGTGTTGGGTTGCCTCAAACGTCCTTTGTTAGACGAGGCGACACCTTGCAGATTGAAACGACACCTTGGAGATTGGAAACATGGCCCTCAAGCGGATGGACAATGTCGGAATCGTCGTCGAAGACCTCGGCGGGACGATTGATTTCTTTCGCGAACTTGGCCTCGAGCTCGAAGGACGGGCCGTGATCGAAGGAGAATGGGCCGGACGTGTCACGGGACTGGGCGATCAGCAGGTCGAGATTGCCATGATGCGCACACCGGACGGCCACAGCCGGCTCGAGCTTTCCCGCTTCATCAGGCCGCCTGTCGTCGCAGATCACCGGAAAGCCCCGGTTAACGCCCTAGGCTACCTCCGCGTCATGTTCGCAGTGGACGACATCGACGAGACGCTTGAACGGCTCCGCACGCGCGGCGCGCAGCTCGTAGGCGAAGTGGTCCAGTATAAAGACGCGTATCGGCTCTGCTACATCCGTGGGCCTGAAGGGATTCTCATCGGACTCGCCCAAGAACTCTGCTGAGCGCAGTAAGGCGTCTATTCCGCCCATTCGACATCGGCGGTAAAGGCAATGGTGAGCCAGCGATTGGCACTCTCGTCGCCGATTGCCGCACCGATTTCGTCGCGCAGCGCATCCCATTCCTCCACCGTCTTGGGCGGCAGGCCCTCTGGAACGATGAAGTAGCGCTCAATCTGCGTCGCGCGGCCGACGCGAGCGACATAGGCGCGGTAGGAGAGGAAACCAAGGCGGCGAACCGTCTCCAATGCAACCTCATCGACATGGTCCTTCAGATCGGCCGGCGCGATCAGCAGGATTTCCGTCAGCGCCTTCCAGACGGTGCCGATCGGAAGCGGGATCATCACCAGGCAGACGAGCGTCAGGACGACCGGATCGACATAATTGGCGACCCAGGCAGCGGGCGTCGGTTGGACGGCAAGGCCGACCAGAAAAGCAATCAGCAATGCGAGCGCGATCCCGCCGGACATGATCCAGGCCGTGATATCGAGCGATATGAAATTCGATTGCAGGCTGCGGTTCAGCCTGATGCCCATTCCGGCCATGGCCACACAGACGAGCAATGTCGCCGCGCAATAGGCGATCGCGACACCGAAATGCAGTTCGTGACCGCCGTTGAGGATACTGATGATCGCGTTGATCAGCGCATAGACTGCCACCGTCATGAGCAGGCAGCCGTTGAGCATGAGGACGATCGGTTCCAGGTGCCAGAAGCCCATGGTGAAGCGGTTGCGAATTCTGCCGGAGAGCGCATCGGTCTGCGCCGACTTGACGATCAGGCTCGAAACCCACAGCGCGAGCCCCGTCATTGCCGCGTCCGCCAGCGAATAGACGCCATCGAAGGCGATGGAAAACGAGCCCGACAATATGCCGAAGACGACACCGAGCGCAGCAACCACAACCGTGGCAGCGATCGAAATGCGTAAAAAACCCTGCTCACTCCACATCCGCATTTCCCCCACGATGGCACGGCACCGCATTCGTTCTATCGTTTCCGGACCGATGGTGAAGACGTCCGGAGCCATTCGGACCCGTCGCCTGCTTTGTTGTGCGTTGACCGACGCGCCGCCCTCATGCAGTCTTATCTTATGGTCAAGGGTGTCCTTCTTGACGTTTCCGGCGTGCTGCTCGACGGCGACAGGGTTTTGCCGGGAGCAGCACAGTGTATCGTGAGCCTTGAATCGGCCGGCCTGCCTGTCCGGTTCGTGACCAATACGACGCGGCAATCCAAACGCCAACTTGCGCAACATCTCCGATCTCATGGCATCGAGGTTGAGCTGCACAGACTGTTCGCCCCCGCTGCGGCTGCCTGTGCTTGGCTGAAAAAGAACGGATACGCGCCGCATCTGCTGGTTCATCCGGACCTTGAAGAGGATTTCGCCGAGTGCAGCACCTCGGGTCCCTGCGCTGTCGTCATCGGTGATGCTGCACAAGCCTTCGGCTATGACAGTCTGAACGCGGCCTTCCGCAAGCTGCAGAAGGGTGCGCCATTCCTGGCACTGGCCCGCAATCGCGCTTTCAAGGATCACGACGGCCTTTTGAGCCTGGACGCGGGCGCCTTCGTCGAGGCGCTCGAATATGCCGCCGGCACCAAAGCCATTCTGTTTGGCAAGCCGTCTCGAGATTTCTTCACCGCAGCGGTGGAAAGCATGGGCTGCCGCCCGCACGATGTCGCCATGGTAGGGGACGACGTCGAGAGCGATGTTGCCGGAGCACTTAGGGCGGGGATCGGCGCGGGTATCCTGGTTCGAACGGGGAAATACCGCGCCGGAGACGAGAGGCAGGTCGAACCACGACCGACGGCTATCGTCGCAAGTATCGAGGAGGCCACCCAGCTCATCCTGGGAATGTCTGCTAAGGGCGATTGACATCAACGCAGCCTGCCGGCGCTGTCTGGTTTGACACGCGACGAGGCCGGTGTCGCAGGCGTGCCGATCGTCACAGTGGCCGGGGGAGAGATCGGCGAGCAACATGTCGGCCTGAAGGGGACGATGAATGTGTTGTTCCTCGAGAACCTTGCGGCCAAGACGCATCGCGGCCTTCGGGGCCCATGTCGAAGACGGCAGGTCCGGCGGCCTGTGCTTCGCTACAAGGTCCTCAAGCAGTTCGACGCTGCGCGGTGCCGGTCAGGAGAGACTGCGAGATCGACGAGGCCGAGGCCAATGTCGAGCAGCGCTGCCCGCGCTACCAGGCCGGAAACGGATCTTCGAGTGCGGACCAGTCCTGCGGATCGGCGCTGGCCAGACAACCGTCCAACGCGACACGGACGCCTGTCTCGTCCATGTCCACACCGATGAACACGAGCTCCTGGCGACGATCGCCCCAGACGCTGTCCCACTGGCTCTTCAGATGCTCATGAAACTGCGTATGGCTCGGCCAATCTTGCCAAGGAACGGCCGCCCACCAGAGCCCCATGGGTTCGCAGCGCCGCTGCACGCCGGCAGCCGACATGAGCCCCACATGACGCGGGCGCGTGGCAAGCCAGAAATGGCCCTTGGCGCGAATTACGCCCGGCCAGGGCTCATCCAGGAATGCTCGAAACCGCATCGGATCGAAGGGACGTCTTGTGCGGTACACAAAGCTCGACACCCCGTATTCCTCTGTCTCCGGAACATGGGCGCCTGAGCTGTACAGCTCCTTGTGCCACAGCGGGTGCGCAGCCGCTTTCGCCTCATCGAAGAGGCCGGTGTTGAGGACGCTCGCAAGAGGAATCCTGCCGAAATCGGTTTCCACCTGGCGCGCATCCGGATTGAGTGCAGCGACCACCTTGCGGACCTCGGCGCGAATTTCCTCGGTCGTGTCCGAAATCTTGTTGATCACCACAACATCGGCAAATTCGATCTGGTCGACCAAGAGATCAACAAATGTCCGCCGGTCCTGACTGTCCCGCTCCAGGCCACGGTCACGCAGGAGATCGGCGCTACTGTAGTCGGCTAAAAGGCTCGCAGCGTCGACTACGGTGATCATCGTGTCAAGTTTCGCAAAATCGGAGAGGGAAACCCCGTTCTCGTCGCGGAACGAAAAGGTTGCCGCGATAGGGCGTGGCTCCGCAATGCCAGTCCCTTCGATCAACAGATAGTCGTATCGCGCGTCCTCGGCCAGTCGCCGCACTTCCGTCAAGAGGTCGTTCCGCAGGGTGCAGCATATGCAGCCATTGCTCAGCTCAACCAATGTCTCCGTCGTATGCGACAGGTTGCAGCCGCCATCTCGAATGAGACTGGCGTCTATATTCACCTCACTCATGTCGTTGACAATGACGGCAACCCGCAGACCCTCGCGATTGGCCAGCACGTGGCTGAGAAGCGCTGTCTTGCCAGCCCCGAGAAAACCGGCAAGCACGGTCACCGGTAGCCTTTCTGTCCTGTTCATCGTCATCCCTTTAATGTCGCCCTTCGGAACGACGTTGCCACCGCAAGAATCTGCTTTGTATCACTCGCGTCCGGAGCCTACCCGTAATCTCGTCCGATGCCTCATGCGGCGAGCTGCGGCCGGAAGACCACATCGGCCCAGTAGTTCGCTGAATCGAAGGTGCTCGTCGGGAAGAGACCCGCGGTGGCGGACCCGCCGTAGGCATAAACGCCGTTGCCACCGGCGGCGGCACTTGACAGGGCCGTCAGCGGACCGCTGGTGACGCCGCTGGTGAAAAAGCCATCGGTCGCCACATAGGCGCCGGTCGTGTGGTAGGAGGCGACATAGGTGGTGTTGGCGGTGATCGTGACGGGGGTCGCGAAGTTCACCGTCTGCCACCCGCTCGCCGAGGTGTTGGTGAAGGTGGCAGTGGCGAGCTTGGTGCCTGCGGTGGTCCACAGGTCGAC
>NZ_JACIFT010000032.1:0-49995 GCF_014197575.1 Rhizobium sp. BK538 | reverse complement strand
CGACCGCGAAGACGACACTGCTCCCGGCAAACGACAGCTTCGATGTTCAAAAAAGGGCTTGCATTTTACCGCGCGATTAGACGACAGCCTCGGCCGATTGCGGACGATAACTTGCCTCCGCGACTACTGATAGTCGGAAAAGAGCTTGACCTCAGCCCGCCGATTAGAGAAGCGCAGCCTTCTCCGGCGCTTGACCTCGCCCATCAAAGGTTGCACCCTCCGATCTTTAAACCTTTCGGAGATTCAATGGCCTCGCGAATTTTCTACGTCCTGGCTGTTCTGATTGCAGCAGGTGCGCTTCTCTGGTGGGCGTTGAACTGGTGATACACCCGAGGAACGCGAGCGAATCCGGATGGGTTTCGACAGAATCCGTGGGGGTATCCATACGCTACCCGTCGACGACTGGCCCCGCCAGCATCGCGAGGCTTTCTTCGGTCTGAGCGTTGACCTTAAACAGCAGCGACTGAGTATTCGTCCCGGAGCTTCATAGTCGTTTGCCGGCTGGTCGCAGATTTTCTGGCGACCGCTGAAAAACACATTTTCGTCGCCGGATCGTTGCACACTTGCTGCTTCTTCCTTTCGCTGAGGTCAGAAGTGACCGAGGGCCTTGCCTGCCGACTTGAAGGCTTTCTCGCGCGATTGGCCAGTTGCTAAGCTCAAGTGTTTTGGCACCCAGGAATTGCAGAGTATAAAGCTTCGAAGACACTACGCAGTGTCTCGCCTGCTTCCCTAGGACGGAAGGCCGTATAGCAGGCGCGACGAAAGTCGCAAAACTTGCTGGACCTTCCGCCGTTCCCATTGGACCGGCTTCTGGCGATCCTTTCTCCACCGCAAGATCGCGGATGCCGACCCATTTCCCAGCTAGGATCGCCAGTCCCGACGGCGGACTGCTCGATAGATCATTTTTGCGCATACCGTGGCGCCGCCTTCGTCGGCGCCAGCCGCTGCCTGATTCTGTAAATCGGAGCCGATTTAAGGACGAAACCAGGCAGTGGTTCAAACTGTTACAGCGACGCTTGCGCGGCTGAAAAAGACGCACGGCGCCGCAATGGCAGCCTCAGGCAAATCAGGCCGGACGTTGGTCTGGAAAGAACCAGCCCGGCCACGGCAGCCACCGCAAAGGGGGGTGTGATGCTTGTGACATGTTATCGAACGAACAGGGGCGAAATTCCCTTAAGACGAATTGGGCAAGCTGCCGCGGCGATCATGGTTAGCACGGGGACGCCGACGCTGGCCGAGGCTCATGTCAAATGGTTTGCGCCGTATGACATAGCATCAGCCTCACGACCATTTGCAGAAACCTTGACGAGCATCTGGTTCTGGCTTGCCGTCGCGATCGCGATCCCGCTCTTCGCTGTCACCGTCGCTGTCGAGTGCACCGTCGTCGGCGATAGGATACTTATGGCTATGGACCGTCTGGCAGCACCCCTGTGGAACCGGGCTGACGACTTCGTCCGCGCCGCGACGGCAGCCTTCTTCATCGCCATCTTCGCTCTTGGCGGTGTCTATCTTACGCCTGACCTAAGAACGCGCTCGGAATGGGTCTCGTGGGCACAGTTGTTTATCGCAGCCGGCCTCTTCTCGCGCCGAACGATGTTGCTTTCCGCCATGGGGATACTCGCGCTCTGGGGTACGGCGCTTTATGAGTATCAGCTCTTTCATCTGCTCGACTATCTTGTGCTTGCCCTTGGCGTTGCCGGCTATCTCGTGTCGTTCTCGCTTGAGGGGTCTTCGTGGCAAGAACAGCGTTTCACCATTCTGCGCTTTGCGATCGCCATTACACTGATGCGCTCCAGCCTCGAAAAGTTCGCCTATCCGGACTGGTTTTATCCGCTGGCGCAGGACAAACCGTTCCTGACCTTCGGGATGCCGGCGGATGTATTCCTGCCGATGGCAGGTGTCGTCGAGTTTGTCCTCGGCCTCGGATTGATCTGGACACCTATCGTGCGGCGGTTTTCTGCCATAACACTGCTGATCATCTTCAATGCGGCCGTCATACCATTTGGACGACTGGACTTCGTTGGCCACGGTCTGATCACAATGATGCTGGTGGTTGCGGCGATCGACCCGTCTCGCGAGATCCAAATTGCGCCGGGTTTCCGACGAGCGATCGTCGGTGCACCCATCGGGTTCATTGCTGCCTTGGCGATCCTGGCGCCCACCTACTGGAATTTACATGCGGTTCTTTATGGTCGCGACACGCCGACGCAAATATCAGCGCACGCTGGACACCGCCTGGCGATATCAAAGTGACGGCCTTTGAACACACAAGGACGGGGGTCTTTCTTCTGTTCGCGACGGTGTCCGTGATTGCGGTCCTGAGCGTAGTCGTGGCGAGCAATCCGATCCACACCTCATTGGCGTCGATGGCTTTTTTCCTACAGATCTCATTAATCTTCATCTTGCTCGAAGCGAGCCAAGCCATGATTGCGCAGCAAATACGACGACGTCCCATATTCCCGATGTCGGACTTTGGTCCCGCCCGATGGCGGCCTATGTCGCACACTTCGTTCAACCTAGGTCTATGTCTGGGGGACCGTAACATCCCTACGATACAGGCGGGTCGTAGTGCGAATGCCGGCAACCTCGCGCGTCGAGGAAAGGAGCCGACCGAGGAGGGGCAATGGACTACAGCGCATTCTTCAGCAACGCCCTGGATGGGCTCCGTCAGGAAGGGCGCTATCGCGTCTTCGCCGACATAGAAAGAGTGGCGGGCGCCTTTCCGCGTGCCCGCTATCACGACGGCGAGCGCGTGCGTGACGTCATCGTCTGGTGTTCCAACGACTATCTCGGCATGGGACAGAACGACAAGGTCCGGCAAGCCATGCATCGTTCGATCGATCTGTCAGGCACGGGCGCCGGTGGCACGCGCAACATCGCCGGCACCAATCATAGTCACGTCTTGCTGGAGCGCGAATTGGCCGACCTTCACGACAAGGAGGCCGCCCTGCTGTTCACGTCGGGCTATGTCTCCAACTGGGCGGCTCTGTCGACGCTGGCCGCGAAGCTGCCGAACTGCGTCGTATTGTCCGATGCCGGCAACCACGCCTCGATGATTGAAGGCATTCGCCATTCCCGCGCCGAGTACCGGATTTTCAAGCATAACTGCCCGGACGACCTGGCGCGCTGTCTGCGCGAGGTCGAACCCGACCGCGCAAAGCTGGTCGCCTTCGAGTCGGTCTATTCGATGGACGGAGACATCGCGCCGATTGCCGAACTGTGCGACGTTGCCGAGCAATATGACGCCATGACCTATCTGGATGAAGTCCACGCCGTCGGTCTCTACGGTCGGCGTGGCGCAGGGATCGCGGAACGCGACGGGGTCATGAATCGTCTGACAATCATCCAGGGCACGCTCGGCAAGGCATTTGGGGTCATTGGCGGATATATCGCCTCAAGCGCGCCCGTCATCGACTTCGTGCGCTCTTTCGCGTCCGGCTTCATCTTTACGACGGCGCTTCCGCCGATGCTGGCGGCCGGTGCGCTCGCCTCGGTGCGGCACCTGAAGGAAAGCCAATGGGAAAGAAAAGCGCAGCAGGATCGTGTTCGGTTGCTGCGCGAGCGTCTCGACGACCGGGGCATTCCCCACCGCGCCAATCCCAGCCACATCGTGCCGGTAATGGTTGGCGACCCCGTGAAATGCCGGACCGTCGCCAATCGGTTACTCGACGATTTCGACATCTATATCCAGCCAATCAACTATCCCACGGTTCCGCGCGGTACGGAAAGACTGCGCATCACCCCCTCCCCTCTTCACAGCCGTGGTGACATCGAACAACTCGTCGAAGCACTGGATGAGGTGTGGGAGCAGACCGGCCTTGCCCGGGCCCCAAGGACTCGCGTGAAAATGCCTCAGGCAGCGCCGGCACATGCTTGGCGCCCCAAGGAGCCGGCTATGTGCACGGCCTGCCGCCAGCTCCTGGCGATGAGCAGCGACCGCGCCATGCTGGAGGCTCACCCCCGGGCGTAGAGAGGTGTCGTCATGAACATCAGACGGCCATGGACGAACACATCGTCCCCGCCCGACAGTGGAGTACTTCGCCGCGCAACCTTGCTGCGAAAAGCCGCAACCGCGACCGCACTTGCGACAATTGTCGCGGCTATCCTCGTCAGCCCTCTTCTTGTCGGCAAGGGGGCGAGCTCACCGCCGCGTGCAGCGCCGGGTGCTGGCGGCGCACCGACCGTCACCGTCACCACGGTCGCCGCCGAACGCCGTCGTCTTGAAACGCGCACATTCGTCTCGGGGTCGCTCGTTGCGCGCGAGGAAGTGTCCGTCGGCACCGAAAGCCAACATGCCAAAATTGAAGCCGTCCTCGTGGACGAAGGCGACAAGGTGCGGGAAGGACAAGTACTCGCCATCCTGTCGTCGGACCTCGACGAAATCGCTGTCTCGATGAACGACGTTGAGATCGAACGGGCGAATGCGCTTCTACTGCAGAGCGAAAGCGCGATCGCTCTCGAAGAAGCCAATCTAGACCTGGCGCAGAAGGCGCTCGAAAGGACCCAGCCTCTGTCTCGTAGCGGCGTGATGTCGCTCGATGTCCTCGAGCAGCGTGAGGCCGACGTGAAAGTGGCCAACGCCAAGCTGCGAACGGCGCACCAAACGAAACGCGTTGCCGTTGCCGAACGCGCGATCGCCTATGTCAAACGCCGAGAACTAATGGCCCAACTCGAACGGACCCGCGTCAGGGCACCGGCCGCCGGCATCGTGACCGCGCGGATCGCAAGGCTCGGCGATATCGCCTCCAGTGACGCGCCGCTTTTCCGGCTTGTCAAGGAGGGCGTGATCGAGTTCGAGGCATTGGTGCCAATGCGTATCGTCGGGCGAATTCAGCCCCATTCGCCCGCCGTCGTCACCATCCAGGGGATGGGCACAACCGTCTCCGGCACGCTGCGACATGTCTCGCCGAGCGTCGATCCGTCCACCAGGATGGCGCGCCTTCGTCTTGCCCTTCCCCAATCCGAGGCCTTGAAAATCGGAGCGTTCGCCCGCGCCGAGCTTCCCTATATCGAAGGCACGTCGGTGGTCTTGCCGCTCACCGCAATCCACCAAGCGCCGGAGGGAGCACACGTGGATGTCGTGATTTCGGGCATCGTGGAGAGACGAAGCGTGGTGACAGGGGAGCGCACAGCAGAGCAGATCCAGGTTCTGTCAGGTCTGACTGAAGGGGAGCAGGTCGTGCTGCGCGCTGGCGAAATCGTCCAGGCAGGTACGCACGTGAGACCAGTGCCCGCCGCCTCCGTTCTTGCCTCGAACAGGTGAGGTCGCGCATGTCGTTCAACCTTTCCCGCTGGTCGATCGAACGCCCCGCCTATAGCATTGCGATCTTCGTTCTTCTGGTGGTGATGGGCCTTCTGTCGCTGCGCGCGTTGCCGATCAGCCGTTTCCCCGAAATGGAATCGCCTATCGTCAAGGTCGTGCTTCGGCAGCAGGCAGCATCCGCCAGCGATCTCGAATACGATGTTGCCCAGAAATGCGAAGATGTCTTGTTGAGACTAGACGGCATTCGCCGACTGGATACAGCCATCGAGGATGGCGCGGTCACGTTCAATTTAGAGTTCGACGCCGCCATTGATCCTCAGGTGGCGCTTGAACGGACCGATCGTGCAATGCTTTCGATGCGTGGCGACCTTCCCGCGGCGATCGAGGAACCGGCAATTGCGCTATCGAACCTGCGCGAGATCGCCGTTGCGACCTTCGCCGTGCGGTCGAACGCAATGTCTTTCCAAGCACTCGACCGCGTTCTAGACGACGATGTCCTACGTCGATTCGAGCGAATTCGCGGCGTCGGCAAGGTCGTGCTGCGAGGCGGCGACGCCCGCGAGGTTCGGGTTTGGCTCGACCCTGACGAGATGCTCGCTCGCGGGCTATCCGCCGACGCTGTCGGCGTAGCACTTCGCACCGCCATTACCAACGCCTCGGCCGGCATTGTATCGGCCAACGAATTCGATCGACCAATAAGGACCGTATCGGCACTGACGGGTATTGCCGCGCTGGCCAGCGTCGCACTGCCGGATACCAACGGTGCCGGCTTGAGGCTTTCGGATGTTGCGCGCGTTGAGGATGGCTGGGTCGACGCCGGAGGCTTCGCCCAACTGGACGGCGAACCGATCCTGGCCCTGTCCTTCTTCACGGAGAAAGGCGCAAACGAGGTCGAAACATTCAACCGCATACGCACAGCGGTCGATGACTTGGCCAGCAAGGACACACGTCTGCAGTTCACGCTGCTGGACGAGAACGCCAGCTACACGCGCAACAATGCCGCAAGCACGATGCATGCCATGCTCGAAGGCGCCATCTGCACGATTGCGGTGCTGTTTTTCTTCTTGAGGGACTGGCGTTCCGTCATGATCGCCGCAATCAGCCTGCCGCTCGCGGTGATCCCGACCTTCTTCATCATGGACGCACTCGGTTTCTCGCTGAACCTCGTCTCGCTGCTCGGACTGACGTTGGCGATCGGTCTCCTTGTCGATGACACCATCGTCGAGATCGAGAATACGGCGCGGCACCTTGAAATGGGAAAGGCGCCGCATCAGGCAGTCATCGACGCGACGGAAGAGATCGGCAGCTCGGTTATCGCAATCTCATTGACGATCGTTGCCGTCTTCGCGCCGCTCGCCATGATCGGGGGCACGCCCGGTCAATATTTTCGCGAGTTCGGCATGACGGTGGCAGCGGCAACACTGGCATCTCTGCTGGTTGCCCGTCTTATAACGCCGCTGCTTGCCTCAAGACTGCTCCGGCCGAGTACGCCTGATCCAAATACCCCTGCCTTGCCCACTGAAGGCCGCTATTCCAGGCTCCTCAGGTTCGCGACCGGCCGTCATCGCATTGCGCTTGGACGATCCCACGCCGACCGGCCTCCCCGATACGCCATAGCCATCGACATGTCCTTTGTCACGATCGGCCTGGGGATCGCATCGCTTGCATGGGCCGCCCTCTTCGTCCTTCCGGGCTTGGCACGTGGCTTCATTCCGGACGAGGATGGAACGCGGCTCAAATTTGCAATCGAGATGGCAGGCGGCACGAGCAATGCCGCAATGCGTGAGAAATCCAGCGAAATCGCCAGATTGCTCGCCTCTGACAGCGAGGTCGTACATGTCTACGCATATAGGGCTTCCGCGGCCCGACTGGCGAACCTGCAGTCGATCGCCGTCCAGCTCGCGCTGACAGACCCGGCCCACCGAGCGCGAACGCGCCAAGCCATCGCTTCTGACATCACCCGAAAATTGAGGTCCATCGCCGACATTCGCATCAGCCAGGTTAGCCTGACGGGGGGGCGACAGTTTTCTGTCTCGTTGCTGTCACAGGATGCGGTGGCGTTGGAGCGCGCGGGAGAGTGGCTCGCATCCTCCATGGCGTCCATGCCTTCAATCCGTGACGTGACATCATCCGGCACCACGCACAGGGCAGAGCTTCAGGTCATTCCCGACCTCGACCTTACCGCCGCTATGGGACTTAAGCTCGACTCGCTATCGAACGCATTGCGTGTCGCAACGATGGGCGACAGGGATCGGGCGCTCGGTTCCATCCAGATCGATGGCCGGAACGTTCCTGTTCGTGTTGAGGTCCGCAAATCAGGCGCCGACTTATCCCTCATTGAGCTCATGCCATTGCGCACCGCAGATGGGAAGGTGGTTCCGCTGGGGGCGGTTGCCCGCATCGTGGAAGGGTACGGGCCGGCGCTGATCCTGCGCCAGGACGGGCTGCGCCGCATCGAACTTAACGCCGATTTGGCCGAGACCGCCTCGCCCGGAACGGCACTTGCGCAACTGCAATCATGGATCGAGCGACATCCGCTGCCGGCCGGTATACGCCTGCAAACTGCCGGGGAAACGCGCTCGATGGAAGACTTCTTCGCAAGCTTCGTTGAAGCGACTATTCTCGGATCGACCTTTGTTTTCGTCATTCTCTTCGTGCTTTTCGGCAGCCCGTTCCAGCCACTGACCATCCTCCTGTCCCTGCCGCTATCACTGTCTGGAGGGCTCGTCGCGCTGGCCGCAACCGGCCATGGCGTGACAATGCCGGTCTTGATCGGAGCCCTGATGCTCATGGGAATCGTCGCCAAGAACGCTATTTTGATCGTGGACCTGGCCAGTCGGATGATTGGCGCGGGCGCGCCGCCGCGCGATGCCGTCGTCCTGGCCGCCGAGCAGCGCCTTCGCCCGATTGTCATGACCACGGCTGCCATGGCCGCCGGCATGGTGCCTGTCGCGCTTGGGGTTGGCGATGGTGGTGCATTCCGTGCGCCCATGGCGATCTTCGTCATCGGCGGCCTGATCGCCTCGACGCTCTTGTCGCTGGTGTTCGTGCCCGCACTCTTCCTGCAGGTCCACAGGGTTGGCGCCCTGATCACCGGCCATTGCTTAGGCCAGCACCCACAGCGGCTGCGGCTTGACCAGCCGAACAACGATAAGCCGTAAGAAGGGTGACCTCAGGTCAACTCGGCCAAGGAGGCTTTTGGCAGCTGCTTGGCTGAGGTCGTGCTCTGACGGCCTTTTGATGTGCGATCGCTCTGAGGCGATGCAAATGGACGGCGGCGGCTGGATGTTTTGAGCGTGGCGGCCCAAAGAGATTTGGTACCACCCTTGTTCTTTATTCAAATCATCAAATCGCAAAGGTCGCATCAGCAGTTCATTAGGCATTTTGCATCATCATGATGATCTTATTGGAGAAACTTCATGATGCGCACTTCAGTCATAGCCGTCTTCGCACTGCTGACCGCCATGTCGGCGGCCAACGCGGCCGAGCGGCTCCGGATTGCCACCGAAGGCGCCTATCCGCCCTTCAATCTCATCGACCAGAACGGAACGCTTAAAGGGTTCGACGTGGATATTGCCAAAGCGCTCTGCGAACAGCTCAAGAGCGAATGCACGTTCCAGACCGTCGAGTGGCCAAAGATCATCGACGGGCTTGAGGCAGACAAGTACGATTTGATCGTTGCCAGCATGGCCTACACAAAGGAACGCGCCGCACGCGTCGAATTTTCAGCCCCGTACTATCGATCCCACTCTGTGCTCGTTGGTAACGCGGACAAGTTCACAGATAGCTCGCCGACCGCGCTCACCGGTGTTCGTATCGCCGCCGCCGAGGGAACAATTCAGGCTGACTACGTGAAGCAGGCATACACTCAAAGCGTTCTCGTCTTGGCCAAGGATCAACCGTCGGCACAGCAGCTGCTTGAAGAGAACAAGGCTGATCTCTTGATTGGCGACGCCATCGAACTCCTGAGTTTCATGGAGACGGGGAAGGGTTCCGTATACGGATACGTCGGCGATCCGATTTCGAGCGAATTTCTACAAAGTTCCGCTCACATTGCTGCGCAAAAAGGCAACGTGGAACTGATCGCTCGAGTGAACGACGCCTTGAAGCAGATCAAGCTCAACGGGGTCTACGATAGAATCAACGACCAGTACTTCCCCTTCAGCATTTACTAGGGACGTAGACTTGAAGGAACCTAAGGCTGCTTCATCGTGGAACATCTCGCTTCGGTCTGCCGGAAGGATTTTGCTCGCAGTCGTCGTCGCATATTGCGCAGTGGCCGCGATAGGCGCAGCACTTTTGCTAACGCGAATTGAACACGAAGCGATCGAAACCCGCCAGAAGCAGATTCCTCTCATCCTCTCCCAGACACGCAACGCCGTTAAGATCGAAAGAATGTCTTCCCTCGTAAGGGCGGTCTTTCTCACCAACGATCGGCGTCTCGAGCGGCAACTTCAGCTTCAGATACAGGCCCTAGCTCAAGGTTTTGGTTTCGACGGCTCGCCAATCCTGATCGACGGTTCAAAGAAAGTTGCCGGTCTTGCCAAGTCGATCGTCTCCGCTCATCAGCAGCATCGCGATCAAGCGGCGGAACGGGCCGGCGGTCAGCAGGAGTCTAGCCAATCGCTCGCCGACCTCTCGGCCTACGAGGAGGCCATGCGGATCATCGAGAAGATGGCAAAGGAGACAAGTGACAACTCCGCTTTCGTCGCCGACGACATCGCGGCGGGAATACAAGAACGCGCAGTAGAAGTCCGTTACCTGGTAATCGTCTTCCTCACTATCCCGGCAATCCTTGTGGCGATGCTGCTCGCTCTGGCCCGCAGGCATTTGACCGCCCCGATCGTCGCGGCCATCGTGAATCTCGACCGGATCGAGAAGGACCAAGCCTTAAAGGCCGCAACGGACCGGCCAAAACTCAAGGAGCTCGCGCTCATTGGCGATGCAGTCATGTCTTATGGAAGCACCGCGTCTGAACTTCGGCGAACCAACCTCGTGTTGCAAGTGCTGGCTGAAAAGGATCCGCTAACGGGCCTGGCGAACCGACGGATGTTCGAGAAATTTCTCGCGGCGTCGATCCTCAGGTCAACGTCGGAGACAGGAACCGCGATCTTGCTCATCGACATTGATCACTTCAAGGCCATCAACGATCGATTCGGGCATCCGACTGGAGACCGTTGTCTCAAATCGCTGTCAGACCTGCTGGCCAACATTCCGGATCTATCCAACCCGCTCGCGGCAAGGTTTGGTGGCGAAGAATTCGTGGTTGTCTACGATGCTCCCTGCGCCGATCATGCGGCAGAATACGCCCGCTTCCTCTGCAAGAAAATCGCCCAACTTGAAACAACGGGCGTTGACGGAAACACAATTCGTTTCACAGGCAGCGTGGGTGTCTCATTCACAACCTCCAGTGCGGACGATCCTTCGGACCTTCTGGAGAAAGCGGACCGCGCGCTCTATGCGGCAAAAAGGTCCGGACGAGATTGCGCTGTTGCTTATAGCGAGCTGTCGAATGACGCGACCGCGCGCAAATCGCATCTGAGGTCATAGAACAATCGCCTTTGCCGCGCCGGCGAAAGCTTCCGGCGGCAATATCCTCCAAGCATCGATGGGATAATGGATAATGTCTCTTTCACTACACATTTCGTTGCAGAAGCAAAAATGAGCTACTCCTCTCTGAACGCCTTCATCATCTGGTCTGAGAATGGTTGAGGAGGTATGAGAGTGCGGTTCGTTCTGCGGTTTGGACGAAGACTTCGACAGGCATTCCGGGGATGAGTTTGTTGTCCTTGAGGAGGACTATTCTACCCTCCACGATCCGCGTGTCGTCGCGGTGATCGCGCTGCTCACCGATGCCTCGAGCAAAAGAGATGTAGCCGTCGCGTGATTTTACATTTCTGTCAGCCGGTTTTGCAGTGGCGCTTACTCGGACTTAAGTCCCACTGGCAACTCAGCTTCAATCCTGTACTCTGCAGCCGTCCTGCCCCAAGGGGCGGGATAGGGGGGAGCCTTCGCCCCAGGAACAGGTGCAAACCGTCCCCCAACGAAGGTTCTCCTCTCAGTATCCCACCCTTGGGGAAGGAATGCTGGTTGTGGATCGTTCAGATACTCCTGCTAACAAGCCCCGTCACACTACATTTCCCCTATCAAGCCCGACACGCCGCCCCTTCGTTATCAGGTAGGTAGGAGCGCGAAGGTCGCAGCAAGGTGGGCTGTCGTTGACACCTTCACGGGATGGCCCGTTTACGCCCGAGGTATGCCTCTCGACGGACGGCCAGCACACGAAGTTGACGATCTGGTTCATGAACTGAACGAACCGGACTTGAAAGCTCGAGAGCGCCTCAATGTAGCCCGCCGCGAATTTTCGGAATTTTGACACGGACTTCCGGAATTGTCGAATTCGGCTAAAGGGCGGTTCAAAGCCCTTTTAAGGCGCGTTCTCCTGGATCTCATACACGGCTGCATTATCCTGCACTTCGGTATCTTGCTCAGTGCATCATCGCCAACGCCGCCGTGAAGAAATCCTCGCCTCCGAAGTTTCCCGATTTCAGCGCCAGCAGCATATCGCCCTGCGCATTGCCGATCGTGCGCAAGACCGGCACGCCAGGCGCGATCTCCGGGCCGATCAGAAATGCCGGAATGGCGAGCCTGTCGACGGCGGCACCCGAGGTTTCGCCGCCGGCAACGACCAGGCGCCGCACGCCTCTTGCCACCAGTTCGGCGGTGATGATCGAGGTTGCGGTTTCGATCGCATGGCCGGATGCGTCGCGTCCGTATTGCGCTTGCAGCCGGGAAACGGTTTCCGGCGCAGCACTCGCGGCGACGACAACCGGACCGGCCGAGATGCGGTCTCCAGCCCACGAAATCGCTGCGGCAATCTCATCTGGACCGGCCAGCAGCCGCTCCGGGTCGAGCCGCAGAACCGGCATCGATCGTTCGGCGACCTCAAGCTGCCGGAGCGTCGCTCTGGAGCAACTGCCGGCGACGATCGCCGAAAGCCCGCCGACGGGGCGAATGGCGTTTGCCGTTACAGTGCCGCCGGCAGAGGCCCGACCTGAGCGGACAAGTGCGCGGGCAAGGCCAAGCCCGAGGCCCGACGCGCCGGTGGACACCGGCGTTTCCAGCGCGATCTCGCCGAGCGTCTCGAGATCGCGTTCGAAGACCGCATCGGCTATTGCCGACCTGACACCTGCCTCACGCAGGACCTCGAGCCGGGCTCTGAGCGTATCCGGTCCCGCCGCAATTGACGGCAGGTCGATCAGCCCGATTGATCCACGCGACTGCCTGGCCATCACGCGCACGAGATTGGCGTCGTGCATCGGATTGAGGGGGTGGTCCTTGAGCGGGCTTTCGTTCAGTGGCTGTCCGCCGACGAAGAGATGGCCGAGATAGACGGTGCGGCCCGTTTCCGGAAAGGCGGGCGTCACCAGCACAACGCCACCGCCCGCGGCATCGCTTAGCGCCTCGGTGACCGGACCGATATTGCCGGCATCGGTGGAATCGAAAGTCGAGCAGATCTTGTAGAGCACATGGGCCGAGCCGCGCGCGCGCAGCCATCGTTCCGCCTTAGTCGCGGCCGCTACCGCGTCCGAGGCAGGCACCGAGCGGATCTTCAGGGAAACAACGACCGCGTCGACGTCCGGCAGCGCCAGCGACGGATCGGGGATGCCGACCGTCTGCACCGTGCGCAGGCCGTTTTTCGTCAGCGTGTTGGCAAGGTCGGACGCGCCCGTATAGTCGTCCGCGATCGATCCGAGCAATATAGCCATCGTCTAGCTCCGTGCAAAAGGTCTGAACCAGCCAAGACCGTCCAGTGTGTGGCCGCGCGGGATGTACTCGCAGCCGATGAAACCGTCATAGCCAAGGCGGTCGATTTCGCCGAACAGATAGGGATAGTTGAGCTCCTCCCCGTCCGGCTCGTTGCGTGACGGTACGCTGGCAATCTGGATATGGCCGGTGATCGCCATGAGGCGGCGCAAGGCCATGACCACGTCACCATGGATGATCTGGCGGTGATAGATGTCAAACTGGAGCTTCAGGTTCGGTAGGCCGAGGTCCGCGATCAGCCGCTTTGCGGCGCCGAAGTCATTGAGGAAATATCCCGGCATGTTTCGCCCATTGATCGGTTCAAGCAGGAGGTCGATGCCCTCCTCCGCAAGCCGCCCGGCAGCGTAGGCGACGGAGCGCCGGTAAGACGAGGCGGCGTCCTCGTCATGGGGATCGGCAAGACCGGCCATCAGATGCAACCGCTTCACGCCCGTCGCTGCCGCATAGTCGAGCGCCCGCTCCACATCCGACTTCAATGCTTCGAAGCGTCCTGGAAGCGCTGCGATACCCCGCTCGCCGGCGGCCCAGTCGCCCGGCGGCAGATTGAACAAGGCCTGCTGCAAATTGTTGCGGGCAAGCCGTTCGGCGATCGCCTCCGGCGGGGCTTCATAGGGAAAGAGATATTCGACGGCGCAAAAGCCGGCATCGGCCGCCGCGTCGAAGCGGTCGAGGAAGGGCCATTCGTTGAACATCATCGTCAGGTTGGCGGCGAAAACCGGCATGGTGAAGTTCCCTTTACAGGCTCTGCGGCTCTTTGGCGCCACCGGGCAATTGAGCGCCCGAGAGCTGGGCGTAGAGGCGCGCGAGCGAGGAATCGTCGTCACGCCCCATGCCAGCACCCGCAGCGGCCAGATACATCTGCAGAGCCGCGGCCGCCAGCGGCACCGGATAACGCTCGCAGCGGGCCATGTCCTGGACGATGCCGAGGTCCTTGACGAAAATCTCGATGCTGCTTAGCGGCGTATAGTCTCCGGCCAGCACATGCGGCACGCGGTTTTCGAACATCCAGGAATTGCCGGCCGAAGCCGTGATCACCTCGTAGACCTTGTTAAGATCGAGACCCTGCCTGGCGGCGAAGGTTATCGCTTCGCAGGCGGCCGCGATATGCACGCCGGCGAGAAGCTGGTTGATCATCTTGAAGGCAGCACCCGTTCCGGCCGCGTCGCCGAGTTCGTAGACCTTGCCGGCCATGGCGTCGAGACCCGGGCGGGCTGCGTCGAACGCCTGCATGGAGCCGGATGCCATGATCGTCAGGGCGCCGCTGGCCGCCTTGGCGGCACCACCCGAAATCGGTGCATCGAGATAATTGAGCCCAAGCGCCTCGGTCCGTTGCGACAGGTCGCGTGCGACGGCTGGATCCATGGTCGCCGAGGAGACGAAGACGGCACCGGGCTTCATCGTCTTCGCGACGCCTTCGGGGCCGAACAGGACGGCCTCGGTCTGCGCGCCGTTGACGACGACAGAAACAACGATATCGGCACCTTCTGCCGCGCCGGCGGGCGTGGCCGCGCCGCGGCCACCCTCGGCGACGAAGCGATCCACCGCCGCAGGCGTGATGTCGTAGCCGACGACGTCGAGACCTGCGCGTTTCATCGATCGGGCCATTCCAAGCCCCATGGAACCCAGACCTATGACGGCCGCGACAACGGCGGGGGCTGGGTTTTCAGCAAGCGGTGACATGACGATGTTCTCCAGTCTTGTAAGGGAAAAGCTGCCCCTCCGGATGCGGCCACCCGGAGGGGTCGAGATCTAGCGATTGACGGTTTGCGCAGGCACCATCAGCACGGCCAGCGAACCGATGATCAGCGCTGCTGCCAGCAAATACATGCCAGCGCTGTTGGTGCCGGTGAGGTCCTTCAGATAGCCGACCAGAAACGGCCCGAGGAACCCGGCGAGATTGCCAACCGAATTGATCCAGGCAATACCGGCCGCAGCCCCCGTACCAGCAAGAAAGGCGGTCGGAAGCGACCAGAAGAGTGGCGCGCAGCTGATGGCGCCTGCAGCGGCCAGCGAGAGGCAGACGATTGCGACCGTCGTGCTTGTCGCCGAAGTCGCCGCGACAAAGCCGCCGGCGGCGATGAGCGCGGGAATGACGAGGTGCCACCGGCGTTCGCGCAGCCGGTCGGCGGAGCGACCGAGCGCCAGCATGGCGACGAAGGTGCAGATATAGGGGATCGCAGAGATCAGTCCGATGTTCAGGTTTCCGGTGACGCCCGAGGCCTTGACGATGGTCGGCATCCAGAAATTCAGGCCGTATTGCCCGAGCACGAAGCAGAAATAGATCAGGCACATCAGCCAGACGCGGCGGTCCGTCAGGGTTCCGGCAATGCTGTGCGGGCTTGCGACCTTGGCCTTGTTCTCCGCCTCGATATTCGTCGTCAGCACCTGCTTTTCCTCATCGCTCAGCCATCTCGCGTCACCGATCTTATCATCAAGGTAGAAGAACGTGGCGACGCCGAAAAGGATGGCTGGAATGGCCTCGATGAGGAACATCCACTGCCAGCCGGAAAGGCCGTGCGTACCGTGGAAACTGTCCATCAAGAGGCCCGAAAGCGGATTGCCGAAAATGGCGGATATCGGGATCGCTGACATGAACGTCGTGATGATCCTGGCGCGGCGATGGGCCGGATACCAGGCGGTCAGATAGAGAATGATGCCGGGGAAAAATCCGGCTTCCGCAACGCCCAGCAGGAAACGCAGGACATAGAAGACGGTTTCCGACGAGGTGAACATGAAGGCGGCGGAAATGATGCCCCAGGTCACCATGATGCGGGCGATCCACACCCGCGCGCCGACCTTGTTCATGATGATGTTGCTCGGCACTTCGAACAGAAAATAGCCGATGAAGAAAATGCCTGCGCCGACGCCGTATGCGGCTTCCGACAGGCCGAGCTCGCTCGACATCTGCAGCTTGGCGAAACCGACATTGACGCGGTCGAGATAAGCGACCACGTAGCACAGCATCAAAAAGGGCACGATGCGCCAGAAGACCCTGCCATAGGCACGGTCTTCCACCGCCTGTGCGGCGTACACGCCATCGACTGGCGCCTGCGTCTGCAGCGTCATGATTTTCTCCTCCAATTGTTGCCGCGGTCTCAGTCGGTCCTCCCGCGGCACGCCAAGCCACTTTTGGCAGCGCTGCCATTTTCATTAATCCATTTTGGCAGCGCTGCCAACACAAAATTGGTAGCGCTGCCAAAAAAATCTTGCTTCTTGGCGGCAGCGGTGAAAAATGGGCGCCGATGCATCATCGCGCGGGCATACCCGCTGACGAGGAAGTCGTCGCAGAGCTGGGTTCAAAAGTGACCATGGACTTCAAACATCAGGCGACGGTGACGCTGGCCGAGGTCGCCGAAGCAGCCGGTGTCGGCGAGAGCACGGTGTCGCGCGTGCTGCGCAACCACGGCTCGTTTTCCGGCAAGACGCGGGACCGGGTGATGGCTGCGGTCGAGCGGCTCGGCTATGTGCCGAACCGGATTGCGGGAACGCTGGCTTCGACCGGTTCGCGTCTTGTCGCCTTCGTCATTCCCTCATTGTCCAACATCGTCTTTCCCGATGTGCTGCGAGGCGCCAGCGCCGTCCTGGAGGAAAACCGGTATCAGGCAGTTTTCTCCGTCACTGATTATGATCCCGACAAGGAGGAAGCGCTCGCCGCCGCGATGCTCGCCTGGCGGCCGGCTGCGGTCATGCTGGCAGGATACGAGCACACCGAGGGCACGGTAAAGATGCTGCGCGCGAGCGGTTGCCGGATCGTGGAACTGCTCGATGTGGACGGCGATGCTCTCGACATGGCGGTCGGCTTCTCGAACCGCGCGGCCGGACGCGACAGTGCCGCCTTCCTGCTCAAGCGGGGCTATCGCCGGATCGGCTATGTCGGTCACGACCTGAACCGCGATACCCGCGCCGGCAAGCGGTTTTCCGGCTTTTGCGAAACGCTCGGCGCGCATGACGCGCCGCTCGCCGACCACGAAATTCTGGCTGGAGCATCATCCGTGGAGAACGGCAGGCTGGGGCTGGAGCGGTTGCTCGCCCGCACGCCCGGTCTCGAAGCAGTCTATTTCTCGAATGATGACATGGCGCTCGGCGGTTATTTTCACTGCCTGGCGCGGGGGATTTCGATCCCCTCGCAGCTTGCCATTTTCGGCTACAACGGCCTCGATATCGGCCGGGCGACGCCGCAGCCGCTGTCGACCATCCGCACGCCGCGCGTGGCGACGGGACAGATGGCAGCGCAGCTCGTCGTCGCCAACGCACCACCCCAGGTCGTCGATCTCGGTTTCGAGCTGATCGAAGGGGCAACCGCCTGATTGGAGGAACTGTCATGTCCGACACGCGCCTGCGTGAGGAAATCTGCCGCTACGGCCGCTCGCTGTTCGAGCGCGGGCTGACGCCCGGCTCGTCCGGCAATATTTCGTTGCGGCTGGACGATGGCGGCTGGCTCGTCACGCCGACAAACGCCTCGCTCGGCTTCCTCGATCCGGCCCGCATCTCAAGGCTGGATGCCGAAGGCCGGCATCTTGCCGGCGACAAGCCGACCAAGGAAATTCCGCTTCACACGGCACTTTACGATACGCGCGGCAGCGCCCGCGCCATCGTCCATCTTCACTCCACCCACGCGGTGGCGCTGACCATGCTGCCGGAGATCGATCCGCGCGCCGCCCTGCCGCCGATGACCCCCTACTATCTCATGCGCGCCGGCCAGACGGCGCTCGTTCCCTACTATCGCCCCGGCGATCCGGCGGTGGCCGACGCAATCCGCGGGCTGGCGGGCAAATATTCGTCGGTGCTTCTGGCCAATCACGGACCGGTCGTCGCCGGCGACAGCCTGGAGGCGGCGGTGTTCGCTACCGAGGAGCTGGAGGAGACGGCGAAGCTCTATCTGTTGCTGCGCAATCTCAACCCCCGCTACCTCAGCCCGGCGCAAGTGGCCGATCTTACCAAGACCTTCGGCCTCGACCTGCCGTCGCATCACGACCACGACCACGACCACGATTGAATACGTGATCGTACTTCAAGGTGTTCATTCCTTCACCGCCCCGGTCATGGACGAGACGTAATAGTCGACGAAGAAGGAATAGAGGATCACCACCGGCAGCGAGCCGAACAGCGCACCCGCCATCAACGCTCCCCACTCGAACACGTCGCCGCGGACAAGTTCCGTCAGCACACCGACGGGCACGGTCTTGTTTTCCGAAGACTGGATGAAAGTCAGCGCATAGATGAACTCGTTCCAGGACAGCGTGAACGCAAAGATACCCGCCGATATCAATCCGGGGACGGCCAGCGGCAGGATGATCTTGATCAGAATCTGCCAGCGTGTCGCGCCATCCACCAGTGCGCTCTCCTCGAGCTCGAACGGGATCGACCTGAAATAGCCCATCAGCAGCCACGTGCAGAAGGGAATGAGGAAGGTCGGATAGGTAAAGATCAGCGCCAACTTGGTGTCGTAGATGCCGAACTTGAAGACGATGAAGGCGAGCGGAATGAAAAGGATCGAGGGCGGCACGAGGTAGGCGAGAAAGATCATCAGCCCCACCGGCCGCGAGCCCGAATACCGCACCCGCTCGATCGCGTAGGCCGCAAAGACCGAAGCTGCGAGCGACAGAAACGTCGCGCAGGTCGCAACCAGCATCGTGTTCCACAGCCAGCCCGGATAGGAGGTCTCAAACAGCAGGTACTTGATATGATCGAGCGTCGGGCCGACCACCCAGAAGGGGCTGTAGTTCGTATAGTCGGTCAGCTGCGAATTTGGCTTTATCGCCGTGATCGCCATCCAATAGAACGGAAAGAGCAGCACGAAGACGAATACCGCCATCGGCAGATAAACCATCACGATCCGGCGCGGCAGGCGATTGAGATAGCTCATTCCTTGTACGTCATCGGTCAAAACGGCGTCTTCGGATTTAACGGTCGTGGCCATTGTCATTCTCCCCCAATCAATCCTGGCCGCCCTGCTGCCATTTGCGGCGCTGCAGGCCGAAGAAGCTGAACATGATAGCGGCAAGCAGGAAGGGGATCATCGCCACGGCGATCGCCGCCCCCTCGCCCAACTGTCCGCCGGGAATGCCGCGCTGGAAGGACAGCGTCGCCATCAGATGCGTCGCATTCACCGGCCCGCCCTTGGTGAGAACGTAGATGAGCTGGAAGTCGGTAAAGGTGAACAGCACCGAGAAGGTCATGACGACGGCAATGATCGGCGTCAGCATCGGCAGCGTGACGTAGCGGAAGCGCTGCCAGCTTGTCGCGCCGTCCAGCGATGCCGCCTCCTGCAGTGAAGCGGGAATGGTCTGCAAGCCGGCGAGCAGCGAAATGGCGACGAAGGGAATGCCGCGCCAGACATTGGCTGCGATCACCGAGGCCCGGGCATTCGTCGGATCGCCGAGGAAGTTGATCGGGCTGTCGATCACGCCGAGCTGCATCAGCGACCAGGAGATGATCGAGAATTGCGCATCGTAGATCCACCAGAAGGCCAGCGCCGAAAGCACCGTCGGAACGACCCAGGGCAAGAGCACGATCGCCCGGAAGAAGGATTTGAACGGCAGGTTCTCGTTCAAAAGCAGCGCCAGCCAGAGCCCGAAGACGAATTTCAGGATCGACGCGACGATCGTGTAGAGAAGCGTGTTGAAGACCGCGAGCCAGAACACCGAGTCCTCGGCAAGGAAGATGTAATTTTCCAGCCCGATGAACACTCCGTCACGGCCGATGCGCGTATCGGTGAAGCCGAGCCAGACGCCCAGACCAAGCGGATAGGTCAGGAAGCAGACAAGGAAGACGGCGGCCGGCAGCATGAAGAGGAAGCCGATCATATTCTTGTTCTGCATGAGCGAAGCCATCGCCGATGGCGGCTTCCTGGACGATACTTTGGGCATCGGACATCTCCCGTATGACGAATTTGGGAATGGGGACCGGCGGCAGCATTTCCGCCGATACCCTATCTTCGCGGCCTTGCGGGCCGCTGCCGGCTCAGACCCGGTAATAGCGGTTTGCTCGGCGCTCAGCCTCGACAATCGCCTCTTCCGGTGTCTTCTGCCCGGTGACGGCGGTCGCGAACATGTCGACCAGCACATAGTCGGCCATCACACCGGCGGACGCATAGCCGAGCGGCCCGGCATAGCCGTTGGGACGCAGCGTTTCGGAAGCGCGCGCATAGGGCGCGTGGATCGGGTCGGACGTCCAGACAGGATTGCTGGCGAAGGCCTTGAGCGGCTGGCAGCAATAGGCGCTGGAGCCCGTGATCCAGGCATTCATCTGGTCGGCCTCCATCATGAACTTGATGTAAGCCTTGGCGGCTTCTGGATATTTCGTGTGGTTGAACAAAAGCAGCGAACTCGTCTGATGCAGTTCGACGCTCTGGCCGACCGGGCCGACCGGGAAGTTGGTGGTGCGGATATCGGCCGCAAGTTCCGCCGTCGCCGGGTCCTTCTTCGCCGCATAATAGAGCGAGACGCCGTTGGCCGTCAGCGACACCTGGCCGGCGAGGAAGGCGCGGTTGTTGTTGATGTCGAGCCAGCTCTCGGTGCCCGGAATGAAGGTCTCGTACAGCGCCTTGGCATAGTTGATCGCCTTCAGCGTCTCGGGACTGTTGATGACAACCTTGCCGCCTTCATCGACCATCTTGCCGCCATGGCTCCAGAGCAGCCAATGGGCATAGTTGTTGCCGTCGCCGACGGCTTTGCCGTGCGGGAACCCGGCGGGCGTTCCCTTGGCCTTCATGGCCTTGCAGAGTTCGAGGAAACCATCGGTATCCTTCGGAAACTCGCTGAAGCCGGCCGCCTTCATGTGGCTGTCACGGTAGCAGACGGCGTTGCCGATGGCCGTCAGCGGCATGGCGATGAACTTGTCGTCGCGCGTCGCATAGCCTTTCACGCCATCGTACCATCCGCCATATTTGCCGCCGAGATAGTTGGCGAGCTCGGTCAGATCGACAAGTTTGTCCGGGTATTGGTGGGCGTCGTCAAACCAGCACATCACCAGATCCGGCCCGGACCCGACATTCGCAGCGACCGCAGCCTTCGGGCGAATGTCCTCCCAGCTTTCCTTGTCGATGCGGACCGCAACCCCGGTCGCTTCCGTGAATTTTGCGGTATTGGCAAGCCATGCATCCTCATCGCCCTTGACGAAGGGTGTCCAGCGCAACAGCCTCAGGCTTGCACCTTCCTCCGGCTTGTAGGCCGGTTCCGCCGCTTGAGCGAAAGACGGACGGATGCCGAAAGGCGAAAGACCGGCCATGCCCGCGATCGCGGCAGATGCGGTAAGAAAATCACGTCTCTTGAAAGTCATCATGCTCCTCCTTCGTGGCACGGGACATATCCGTACCGGCACCCGCCGTCCCGTTTGGCGAATGCGGCGGCAATGGCTTCCGGCACGGCCGGAAAAGCCGGCCCCGAAACCGGATGCGCCAGGGCTCCTCTTCCCTCGCGCAGCCGCAAACGGGGCGGTATCAGTCGGTCAGCCGCGCTCCGGTTTCGGCATCGAACAGGTGAACGTGATTGGCATCGATCGACAAGTGGATTGCCTCTCCCGGCTTAACGTTCACGCGTTCGCGGAAAATGCAGGTGACGTCCGTTGCGCCGAAGCGCACGATCATCTGCGTTTCGTAGCCGGTGGGCTCGATAACCGCGACACTGGCGGCAAACCCGTTCGGGTCGAGCGACATATATTCCGGCCGCAGGCCGTAAATGAGATCGCGCCCCCTTCCCGCCAACGGCGGCCGGGCGACGGGCAGCGCCATCCCATCGGTTGCGATAAAGCTGTTCGGATTTTGCGGATCGAGCCTGCCCTTGATCATGTTCATCGCCGGCGAGCCGATAAAACCGGCGACGAAAAGATTGGCGGGGCTGTCATAAAGCTCAAGCGGGGAACCGATCTGCTCGACAATGCCGTCATGCATGACGACGATCTTGTCGGCCATCGTCATCGCCTCGATCTGGTCATGCGTGACGTAGACGGTCGTCGTCTTCAGCCGCTGGTGCAGTTCCTTGATCTCGGCGCGCATGGCTACGCGCAGTTTCGCATCGAGGTTCGACAGCGGTTCGTCGAAGAGAAACACCTGCGGATCGCGCACGATCGCCCTGCCCATGGCCACGCGCTGGCGCTGGCCGCCGGAGAGCTGGCGCGGATAGCGGTCAAGCAGCTTTGAAAGCCCCAAAATTCCCGCCGCGGTGCCGACGCGCTTGTCGATCTCGGATTTCGGCGAGCCGTTCAGCATTAGCGAGAAGGCCATATTGTCGGCGACCGTCATATGCGGGTAAAGCGCATAGTTCTGGAATACCATGGCGATATCCCGATCCTTGGGCGGCAGGGTATTGACGACCTTGTCGCCAATGCGGATTTGGCCCGCCGAAATGTTTTCAAGCCCGGCCAGCATTCGCAGAAGCGTCGATTTCCCGCAGCCCGAGGGGCCGACAAGGATGACGAATTCGCCATCCTCGATTTCGATGTTCACGCCCTTGATGACGGGAAAGGCTCCGAATGATTTTCTGACATCGACGAAGTCAACGCCTGCCATATGCTTTCCTCCCTGTGAGTTTCATCTGAAATCGGCGGATTGTCCGGCGGCCTCCTCATGCCGTTCTTGGACCCCGTCCGGTTCCCTCTCGACTGCCCTTACCCTCGCCCCACCAGCGGCATCTTCGTCGCCATGACCGTCATCGTCAGCACATTCGCCTCCAGCGGCAGGCTTGCCATGTAGACAACGGCCTTTGCGATATGCGCGACCGGGATCGTCGGCTCACTGGCGGTCTCGCCATTTGCCTGCAACACCCCGGAATTCATCTTCGACGTCATGTCGGTCGCGGCATTGCCGATATCGATCTGGCCGCAGGCGATGTCATATCTGCGCCCGTCGAGCGCGGTCGACTTGGTCAACCCCGTGATCGCATGCTTGGTGGCCGTGTAAGGTGCTGAGTTCGGCCGCGGCGTCTGGGCCGAAATCGAGCCGTTGTTGATGATCCGCCCGCCGCGCGGCACCTGCGCCTTCATCAGCCGGAATGCCTGCTGTGTGCAGAGAAAGGCACCCGTGAGATTTACGGCGACAATACCGCTCCATTGCTCGAAGGTCACATCCTCCAGCGACACTGGCGGCACGGTGGAACCGGCATTGTTGACCAAGAGGTCGAGCCGGCCGAACTGCGTGCGGATCGTTTCGAAAAGGCGCGCGACCGCAGCCGGGTCGCCGATATCTGCAACGATCGCCCGCACGGTTCCTCCCGTTTGCGCCGCTATTGTGCCAGCGGCTTTGTCGAGCACGTCGGCGCGCCGGCCGGTGATGACCACGGTATAACCCTCCGTGCTCAAGGCCTCGGCGACGCCGCGTCCGACGCCCGTGCCACCGCCCGTCACCAATGCGATCTTGCCTTCGCCGGATTTCAAAGCGCGAACCATCTCAAATATGTCCTGCGAGTTCGTCTTCGATATGGATCCTGATGATCTCGTCGAAGTTGGTTTCGGCTCTGAAGCCCAGTTCGCAAGCACGCCGTGCGTCGAAATCGGTCGCCCAGCCTGAAACAATCGAGTCGATAACCGGGTCGGGCTCACGGCGGATGAGCTTGACGGCCTTCTCACCAGCCACACGCCGAAGCGCCTCGATCTCTTCACCAACGAGGGCGGAAAGGCCAGGCATGGTCAGATTGCGTCTCGGGCCGATCGCAGACGTATCCATCCGCGCGGCATGAATGAAGAAACCGACCGCCGAACGCGGGCTTGCAAACCAGTGGCGCACGTTCTCGTCCACCGGCAACACTGCCTCCTGACCTGCCAGCGGCTCGCGGAGAATATTGGAAAAGAAGCCGGATGCCGCTTTGTTGGGTTTGCCGGGGCGGATGCAGATCGTCGGCAGGCGGATGCCGACACCATCGAAAATGCCGCGCCTCGAATAGTCGGCGAGAAGCAGTTCGCAGATCGCCTTTTGCGTGCCGTAGCTCGTCAGTGGCGTGGTGAAGAACTCATCGCCGATCTTTTCCGGAAAAGGCTTTCCAAAAACGGCGATCGATGAGGCAAAGATGACGCGCGGGACATAGGGCTCCCGCAAACCCTCATGGCGGATCGCCTCGAACAGAGCCCGCGTTCCGTCAAGATTGACCTTGTAGCCCTTGTCGAAATCAGCCTCGGCCTCACCGGAAACGATCGCCGCGAGGTGGAAGATCACGCCGGGCCGTAAAGCGACGAGTTTCTCAGCCGCACCGTCTTTTGAAAGATCAAGCGCAAGTGTCGTTGCAGCGGCCGACAGCGCCTGCGGCACCGGCGGTTCGATGACATCAACCAGCGTCAGCTTGGAAATATCGTAGCCAAGCACGTCTGCCTTTGCGGCGAACTTCTCCACCAACTTTCGGCCAACCATCCCGGCCGCTCCAATCACCATGACATGCATACTCGGTGAACCTTTCTACCTGCTGCCGGCCAAGCCGGATCACGTTTTCGTCCTGCTCTTGCTCTTTTCCCGCTTCGGCTGCCCAGTTGCGCCAAGCAGTTCCTTCGTCGTGTCGTAGATCCGGGTGAGATGCTGTCGAAAGGCGCCAACCACCGCGTCCCGGTCGCGCCGCTCCAGTGCCTCCACGATCTCGGTGTGGTCGTCGTAGCTCGCATCTATGGCGCCCGGCCGTGACATCGCGCTGCGCCGGTGGTCCATCATGTAGGTGTAAAGATCGGTGACGAAATCGCAAAGCAGCGGGTTTCCGCATGCCCGATAGATTCCGATATGGAATTCGCGATCGCAGATCAGGAAGCGCATGGCGTCATCGCCACACAACTTCTGCGCTTCGAGCAGGCTTTTGAGCTTGCCCAGCGTCTCTTCATCAATCCGATCGGCAGCATCGCCGACGACCTTCAGCTCGATATGCAACCGGGCCGCATGAACATCGTCGAGATCGTAGCTGTCGATGGCGTTGGGCGATGCGATGGTAACGGTGAGATGACTGAGGTCGACATTGCAGACCCGCGTGCGGCTGCCCTGAGACACCTCGACGATGCCGCGCGCGGAAAGCGTCTGGATGGCACCGCGCACGGTCTCGCGGCTGACATGAAGCACGTTGGCGAGTTCCCGTTCACCCGGCAAGACGTCGCCAGGACGCAGCATGTTGGTGGCGATTAGCACCATCAGCTTGTCGGCGATGAGGTCACGAGCCGTGCGCCGGTCGAGACTTTGTCCGACCTTCGGCATCTGTGTGAGTATCGGGCTGCCGCTCATCGCCGTCATCACCTCTAACTGACCCACTGGTTGGTCCAGCAGATCAGTTGTCATGGAGCCGCGAAAATCATGTCCAGTCAATAGAGGTTCGTCGCTGCACTGCATCAAAAATCGGCTGTGCAACGGCGCCGTTGCTCACCTTGCGCCTCGGCATGTGGTCGACGAAGTCACGCTCAACGATCTGAGAGCGGCGCGAATGTTCTGCGACGCATTTTTTGCAGTACCTGATTTCCCTTCCGCAAGAACTTCAAAATAGGCGCGCGGGCCAACTGCTTGGCGGCCGGAACCCTCTTCGCGACACCAGTTAATCTCCTGCAGCGCATCCAGGTCCGCATCAGGCCCGGCGGCGGGGAGCCGGCGCCGGGCGTTTGCTTGGTCTCGTCGTGGTAAAAAGAAAACCCGCCGGCCTTCGCGCCGACGAGCATGCTGCGCTCCTTAGACGCGGCCAACCCATTCGGGCTATTGATCCCCACGAGATGGAACCCCATCTGCGGTTCGCACCGATATCAACCCTCGTGATCGCAAATGCCTATCTTTGAAAATACTGCACGAATAAACTGTGCACACGCTTCCGGACGCCGCCTCGTTATTGTCGAACAACGAAAATTTCCGTCATCCCCGCCAGACGGGAAACCTCGGGCACCTGTCGTCGATTATATGACCGAAGACGGCCAAGTTGCGAATAAGATCGACGACGAGAACTTTCTCCTGCTCCTGACCGACGAAGTCTTCCATCGAACGTGAAGGTGCCGCAAGCGTTACCTTGTGGTACGCCCTTGGATGGTGACTGCGGCGCGGCCCATTCCAGAGTCCAGCTCAGGCAAACCTCTGTATAGCTTCGCAAGGTGCGGTCAGCCGATAGGCTGTCGTCGCCTCATTGCCCTCCCATGAGGCGAGCAGCAGCGCCCGGTGTTCCTCCCCTTCACCGCGTCAGCGGACATCGAATCCGCGTTGACCGCCCCGGCTAAACCCGAGACGGTCTTTTTTGATTCCGATGTCTGCGGTTGACAACGCAAGAAAAAGCCGCCGCCCGAACGAGAGCAACGGCCGCATTGAGGGGTGAACCGTTTTGGATCGTCGCTGAGTCGCAATCGTTGCGACCCTTCTGCTAACCTGCGAGCGCTACCGGCTAGAAGTCAAAATACAGGGTCACTCCCGACCGCCGCTGATAGCCGTAATAGTCGGGATAGCCGCCGTAGTACCGAGGATAGCCATAGTACCTCGGATAACCGCGGTACCCGTAGTGGCGAGGGTAGCAGTTGCCGTAGTAACGGCAGGAGCGGTAGGCGTAGCGCCGGTTCCAATAGCGATCCGAACGCCAATAACCATAGTGCCGGTTGTTGATCTGCACGATATCGCCGGTTTGCGCTTGCTCGGATATCGACACGAACATCGGCGTGGCGTTTAGCGGCAGGGCGAAAAATGCAGCCAGGCTCATTGCTGCGAGGGCGGATAAGAGCTTCTTCATCATGAACTCCTCCTCGCCAACTACATAAAGCCATCAAGCCTGAACCGCCAATGAACGTTGCGTGTGCCGAGACTTGCGCTTTTCGCGGATGGGTTGCAGCCTGGCGGTCGGCCGCGTAGCAGAGTCAACCGGCCGGCGCGCTGCTTGCGTTGGCGCCGCTGGTGACCGCGCCGGCCGTTGGTGAGCTTGAAGAGAAAGACCGCATTTTCGGCGGGCAAGCGCGCATTTCGCGCCCTAAACGTTTCCGGCGATCAGGTCGAATAGTTCGTCGCGCCCGATGGTCGTAAAGCTCAGCCAGTCCATCGAGCCGCGTCCCGAGTTGCCGGGGGCCAAGTGGGACCAAGTCGCAACCGGGTCAGTAGCTGCACGACCGCTCGTTGCTCGGTCTGAACCCACCCGCACAGGCCGGATTCACGGACGTCCTCGGTTGGTATTGGTAATCAGGCGGGTTCGGATTTCGTGGTGTCGTCGTACAAGCTGAAATGATCGCGGTCAGACAAATGATCATTCCAGCTGCCGCAAATACGTGAAATCTGCTCATAGGGAATCTCCCCGCCGCGATGATTTGCGTCCTTGACGCGAAAATGCCGCACCATCAAGCAGATGCGAGGGCTATCACGAACACTTGACCGCCGCCCTCGCCCGCCTCACTGAGCCTTTCTGTCGCGGCCCACCAATCCGCATGCGTTCCGACACCACCCGACAGTTACAGCTCTCGGCGCTCCCCGCCGGCGGCATTGTTTTCAGCAGGAAGGGCGGCCGGCATCGAAGGGATCCTTCCTGCTCAACCTGACGAAGGCCGCAGGGTTGAGACTTCGGAACGCGGGGGTAAGTTCTCCCACTCAGTTTGATTAACAAGCTCTTACCAATCAATGAACGCCCAAGAACTGCTTCAGCTCCGGCGTCTTCGGATCGGCAAACAACTCTTCCGGTGGACCGATCTCATGGACCTTGCCCTCATGCATGAAAAGGACGCGCGAGCAGACATCACGCGCGAATTTCATTTCATGCGTCACCATAAGCAGGGTCATGCCCTCGGCGGCAAGTTCGCGCACGACAGCCAGCACTTCGGAGACGAGTTCCGGGTCGAGCGCCGAGGTGATCTCGTCACAAAGCAGTGCGATCGGCTGCATGGCAAGCGCCCGCGCGATGGCGACGCGCTGCTGCTGGCCGCCTGAAAGCTGGTCGGGATAGGCATCGAACTTATGGCCAAGGCCGACGCGATCCAACATCTTGCGGGCGACCGCTTCGGCATCCGCCTTCGCCGTTTTCTTGACGACGGTTTGCGACAGCATGACGTTGCCGCCGGCTGACAGGTGCGGGAAGAGATTGAACTGCTGGAAGATCATGCCGACCTTCAGGCGCAACGCCTTCAAATGCACCTCGTCGTCCAGAAGCTGGGCGCCGGCCACCGAGATCGAGCCTTGAGTGATGGTCTCAAGGCCGTTGATGCAGCGAAGCAGGGTCGATTTTCCCGAACCGCTCTTGCCGATGATGGCGATAACTTCGCCGGGCTCCACGTCCAGGTTGATGCCCTTCAGCACCTCGTTCGTGCCGTAGCTCTTGCGGACTTCAGTGATTTCGATGAGCGACATTGAGCTTCCTTTCGAGGATCTGGCTGCTCTTCGACAGAGGCCAGCAAAGCGCAAAATAGATGAGGGCGACGAACCCGTAGACGGTGAAGGGCTGGAAGGTGGCGTTGGTGACGACGGTGCCTGCCTTGGACAATTCGACGAAGCCGATGATCGAGGTCAGCGCCGTTCCTTTGACGACCTGGACGGAGAAGCCGACCGTCGGCGGCACGGCGACCTTCAAGGCCTGTGGCAGGATGACGTAACGCATCTGCTGGAGCCAGCCCATGCCGAGGCTGGCGGAGGCTTCCCATTGGCCTTTCGCGACGGATTCGACGCAGCCGCGCCAGATTTCGGCGAGGAAGGCGGCAGTCCAGAAGATCAGAGCCAGACCGGCGGCAAGCCATGCCGGCACGTCGATGCCGAAAAGGCCAAGCCCAAAGAAGGCGATGAAGAGCTGCATCAGGAGCGGCGTGCCCTGGAAAAGCTCGATGTAGTATTTCGCAAAGGCCCTGAGTGATTTCCGCTTGCTGATGCGCAGGAAGAGCAGCATCAGCCCGACCGCGCCGCCGCCGATAAAGGAGACGAGCGAGAGGAGAATGGTCCACCGCGTGGAAAGCAGCAGGTTGCGCAGGATGTCCCAGACGGTAAACTCGATCATCGCGTAAGTCTCCTCGGGAAGATGAACCCGCCAACGGCCGAAAGCACCTGCCTAAGCAGGATCGCCAGCGCCAGATAGATGGCGGTCGAGACGATATAGGCCTCGAAGGCCCGGAAGGTGCGCGACTGGATGAAGTTGGCGGCGAAGGTCAGGTCTTCGGCGGCGATCTGCGAGACGACCGAGGAACCGAGCATGACGATCACCACCTGCGAGGAGAGTGCCGGCCAGATACGCTGGAGCGAGGGCACGAGAACGACGTGGCGGAAGGTTTCGAACGGCGTCATGGCAAGGCTGGCGCCCGCCTCGAACTGTCCCTTCGGCGTCGCCTGGATGCCGGCGCGGATGATCTCGCAGCTATAGGCGCCGAGATTGACGATCATGGCGAGATTGGCAGCCGTCAGTTCGTTAAGCTGCAGGCCAAGCGACGGCAGGCCGAAGAAGATGAAGAAAAGCTGGATCAGGAACGGCGTATTGCGGATCAGCTCGACGTAGGCGGCGATCACGGGTTTCAGCCAGGCAGGTCCAAGCGCGCGTACCCAGGCGCAGAAAGTGCCGAGTGAAATGCCGAGCACACCGCCGATCGCGATAAGCTCGATGGTGATCAGTATGCCCTTGACGATCTGCGGGTAATACTGAAGCAGCCATCCGAATTCGAAATGGTAGCTCACGAAATTCTCCCTCTCTTCGATACCGGCGGTGACCTGGGTCATCCCACGTCTGGCGCGGGATGACCCTGAACGCGCGGTTTCCTTAGAGGTCCTTCGGGAGGTCGGTACCGAGCCACTTCTGGGCGATGGCGTTTAGCGTGCCATCGGCCTTGGCGGTGGCGATGATGCCGTTCACCTTTTCCAGAAGCGCCGGCTGCTCCTTGCTGAGGCCGATGTAGCAGGGGGAGTTCTTGATGAGGAACTTCAGTTCCGGGCGCTTCGGCGGGTTCTTGGCGAGGATGGCGGCGGCAACGACGTTGCCGGTCGCAACGGTCTCGACCTGACCGGAGAGGAAGGCGGAGATCGTGCCGTTGTTGTCCTCGTAGCGCTTGATCGTGGTATCGGCCGGCGCGATCTTCGTCAGCTCGAGGTCTTCGACTGCGCCGCGGGTGACACCGACGGTCTTGCCGGAAAGGTCTTCCACCTTGGCGACGGAAAGATCGCCGGGCGCGAACACGCCGTTGAAGAACGGAGCATAGGCTGCCGAGAAATCGATGACCTTTTCACGATCCGGATTCTTGCCAAGACTGGAAATGACGAGATCGACCTTGTTCGTCTGCAGGTAGGGAATGCGATTGGCGCTGGTGACTGGCACGAGTTCGGTCTTAACACCGAGCTTTTCGGCGATCAGGTTGGCCACGTCGATATCGTAACCCATCGGCGCCATGTCGGTGCCGACGCTGCCGAAAGGCGGGAAATCCTGCGGCACGGCGACGCGCAGCGTGCCACGCGCGGTGATGTCGGCGAGCGCATCGGCATGGGACGCGGAACCGAAGCCGACGGCGGCTGCGAGCGTTGCGATTGCGAAGAATGTTCTTCTTGTCAGCATGGGTTCATTTCTCCTTTGAGGTTGCGTTTTTTCGTGTGCCCGACGATTGGGCGGGTACGGTCCTGGGAGGGAGCGACAGGGAGTTGCGCAGTTCGGCGAGAGGGTCGGGGCGCGTCGTGAGATCCAGGCCGGTCTCCACCTCGTCCAGATGCTCGACGGAAAGCTCGGCGGCCCTGACGAAATCGCCGGCCTCCATCGCTTCGAAAATACGGCAGTGTCCCTCATGGGACTGCCCGGCGTGAAACTCCGACTGGTAGAGCATCGAGATGAGGATCGTGCGGGCGGTGAGGTCGCGCAGGATTTCGACAAGGATCGCGTTGCCGGCCAGTTCGGCAATGCGGATATGGAAATCACCCATGAGGCAGGTGAGGCGCTGGCGGTCGCCGGCGGCCATCGCAGCCTTTTCCTCGTCCAAATGGGCGATAAGAACCTTCCGCCCCTCGTCCGTGAGCGCGCGCATGCCACGCAGCAGGCCCGACTCGATGGCGCGCCTTGCTTCATAGACAGTCATCGCCTCTTCGGCGGACGGCTCGACCACGAACCAGCCCCGTCGAGGGCTTACGGTGACGATGCCACGCGTTTCGAGCCGCATCATCGCCTCCCGCACCCGGGTTCGGGACACGCCGAAGACCGACGCCAGCTGGTTTTCGCTCAGCCGCGTGCCGGGCCTGATCCGGGCGGATAGAATGCCCGAGATGATGGCCTCTTCGATGTTGTTCTGCGTGGTCTCAGCTGTATGGCTATCTTGCATACAAGACGGGTAAGCAAGGTGTATGCCAGTCTAATGAAATTAATAATATCAACTCATTACAGAAGTGTTGGGGCGCATTCGCCTAGATCATAGTCATATGTGTTGGGCCGCGGCCAAATTTTTGAACTTTTCGCTCCGTTATGCGCGACACAGCCGAAGGACACCAACAATGGAAGCTTTCTGACGCATTCATTTCGTGCCAGTCTCGCCTCCTCCGTTCAGATCGATGAGCGCTACACTCAAAAGCAGCTCGGCCGGCGATCGCGGAGATGGCGCGCAAACACCGTCGTCGGCGCGACCGCTTTCGGATCAATCTCACCACGGCGTCTGGCTTTGAAAAGCCCCTCTCCCCGACGGGTCGGAGCGATCAAGTTCGAGGCGCGCATCAATGAACTTATTGAAGGCAAGGTGGCCCTCGGCCGCCTCACGAAATTGAGCTAAAATGGTTGTATTCCGTGCATGAACCGGGCTCGAAATCCACGGCCTACGGTTTGACGTGCGAAGAGGGTGAAGGTCTCGGAATTACATGGGTGATCGACTAAGTTGGGATGATCTGCGGGTCGTCAAGGCTATCGGAGAATACGGCTCCCTCGCCGCGGCGGCAGCAAGCCTGGGCGTGAACAACTCCACGATGTTTCGACGCCTGTCACAAATTGAGGATGCGCTAAAGGTGGTGTTGTTTGACCGGCGGCGAAGCGGCTATATCGCGACTCACGCGGGCACTGAAGTCATAGCCCTTGCACGAAATATCGAGCTGGAGATAATTGGCGTTTCCACGCGGATTTCGGATCGCGAGGCCGGCCACGCCGGCGACCTTCGGATCACAACAAGCGATTCGCTAGCGTACAATCTCATAGTTCCCATTGTGGCGGCCTTTCGGACAGAAAGCCCCAGTATACGCGTTGAAGTTCTCATTGCGAACAATCCCTTCAATCTGGCCCGCGGTGAATCCGACATCGCAATTCGCGCGACCTCCGAACCTCCCGAGAACCTTTTTGGTCGAAAGGTGGCGACCATCGCCTGGGCAATGTACGGACGGCGATATGAGGAGCATCACGACGGGAAGGAAGCAGTAAGCCGGCACTGGACGTCCTACTCGGGCTCGCTCTCTCGCCTCAGGGCGGCCAAATGGATCGAACAGGCGGTTCCTTTTGAGAAGATTGTTTACAGAAGTGACTCGGTGGTGAGCATTGCGGCGGCGATCGAGGCCGGGATTGGAATCGGCTACCTGCCGTGCATGCTTGGCGACATTAACCAGAATTTGAAACGCCTGGGCAATGTTGAGCCAGATCTTTCAGATGAGCTTTGGGTACTCACGCATCCCGACATCCGACGGTCCGGACGGGTGTATGCGTTCACGGTGTTTTGCAACGAAGCAATCGCGAAGCAACGCAGCCTCATAGAAGGGGAAGTCCCTCGATAGAGGGGTATGTAGCGGGCTTCCATCCGCGAACATCGGATAGCCTGCTCAATTTCTGCCGCGCCAAAGGGATCGCACCTGCCACGACGGGCGGATCGCAAATTTGCAAACTAAGTCTTGCCAGAATGAAGCTTGAGTTATCCTCCCCTGCCGTGACAGGCTGTCTCTGGTTAGACCAGGAGGAGCAAAATGCAAACAGAAGCAAATAGCATTGTTGATCTGTCACGGAGAAGCATTGTCGGGGTTTCTGCTTTGGCTGCTGCCGCATTCACCGTGTCGGTCTCACCCGCCACGTCGCAAACAAAAAGCCAGAAGGTCGTAAAGAACTTCGGCGTTCCTTGGGAAGACGCCTACGGCTATGCGCAGGCTGTACAAGTCGGAGCCACGATCCACATATCCGGCCAGCTTAGCCATAACAATAAAGGCGAGATGGTAGCGCCGGCCCCCGTCGATGAAGGTGGAAAGGTTACGGATTTCTCGAACATGGGCGCACAGATGGAGCAATCATATGCCAACTGCGCCAAGGTCCTGGCGGCCTATGGGCTGACGCTCGATAGCGTCGTACAGGAAACGATCTATGTTCTGGATATGGACGCGGCTTTCAAAGTCGCGGGGCCTGTTCGCAAGACGGCGTTTGGATCTCCAAAGCCGGCCGTTGCCAGCACAATACTCGTGACGCCGCGCCTCGCATTTCCTAGCCAACTGATCGAAATCAGCATGGTTGCCGTAACTGACTAGGCCAAAAAGGCCCATCTGACGCGACGCCTGTTTCCGAACATCCGGCCGCTGCAGGGGTGAGTACCCAACACCCTTCCGGCCAGCTCGCAAGAGTACCGGTTCACTTTCCCACCGACGCCATAAAGGAGGAATCTCATCATGAGTGCATGGTGCACCATGGGCACAGCTTGCGCCGCCCTCGTCATCGCCACCGCAGTGCCTGCGGTGGGGCATGGCCCCGGCGACGTTGTCACGCCTCACTTCGAGAAGGCGATTCCCAACATTCCAGGGAAAGCGCTGACGGCCCTCATCGTTGACTATCCGCCGGCTGGGGCATCGGACCCGCACACGCACGCGGATTCTGCGTTCATTTTCGCCTACGTCCTGTCCGGAGAGATCGAGTCCAAGGTCAATGACAGTCCGACGCGGACCTATCGTGCTGGTGAGAGCTGGTACGAGCCGCCGGCTGCCCGCCATCTCGTCAGCCGCAACGCCAGCAAGACCGAGCCCGCAAGGCTGCTCGCCGTGTTCGTCGTCGACACGGATGAAAAGGCCCTGACCACCCCCATCGAGTAAACCCGAAGAGGAACATCGCCATGAACATCTTTATTGCCGGCGCCACGGGCGCGGTAGGCCTCCCACTCGTGCGCGCGCTCCGCGCACAAGGGCACCAGGTAACCGGTATGACGAGGCCAGGTCCAGGCGTCGATCGTCTGCGCGAGCTTGGAGCGGAGGCGTCCACGGCCGATGCCTTCAACGCAACGGAGGTGCGTCGCGCGCTCGAAGCGGCGAAGCCGGAGGTCGTCATCGATCAGCTCACTTGGCTTCCCCCAAGCCCGGCCGATATCATCAAAGCCATGCCCAACGACACCAGACTGCACCGCGAAGGCGGCGCCAATCTGCTCACGGCGTCAGAAGCAATCGGTGTCCGCCGCTTCATTATGCAATCGCGCGGCTTCTACCTTGATGCCCCCTCCGGGACGCTCGCAGACGAAACTGCAAAACTACGGCGCGACGCGCCGGGCGAGATCGGCGACAGCGCCCGCGCCTTTGACGATTACGAAAGCCGGGTCACCGGATCATCGATGCTGGCGGGCATTGTTCTCCGCTATGGTTTTTTCTACGGCCCAGGCACCTGGTATCGCCCCGACGGCGCGGTTGCGGATCAGGCTCGGAACCAGGAAGCAGTGATCATAGGAGACGGAAGCGCAGTATGGTCGTTCGTCCACATCGACGATGCGGTCGCTGCGACGGTCGCGTCGCTTACCGCTAAGCCTGGCGTCTACAACATCGTGGACGATGACCCGCTTCCGGTTTCCGAATGGCTCCCGGCCTTCGCGCGCTGGGTTGATGCGCCAGAACCACCGCGAGTCAGCGTCGATGACGCCTTAAAAACGGCCGGTGCGGAGGCGGTATATTATCACCTCTCTCTAACCGGCGCCTCCAACCGCAAGGCAAAGGCAAATCTCGGCTTTTCTCCGCGACCATTGCTCTGGAAATCCTGAGCGCAAAGCCTGCGAGAAGACACTGACGAGCCAGAAGCACCGGGCATTGCTGACCGCGCGCAAACTCTTGCAGGAAAAAGCCATCGCCATCGCGAATGACATTCGCGGATTGTTGCGCAACTTCGGTCTGAAAGTCGGATTGGTCGGCAAGGTCAAATTCGAGAAGCGGATCAATGAGCTGGTCGAAGACAGGCCTGATCTACACGAAATCATGCAGCCATTGTTGGCTGCACGCAAACTGCTGCGCGACGAGTTCAACAAGCTGCACAAGAAGGTTTTGGATTTGGTCTACGACGATGACGTTTGTCGCCGGTTGACGACGATCCCTGGTGTCGGCCCCGTTGTCGCTCTCACCTATACGGCAACGATCGATATTCCTGGCCGGTTTGCACATTCAAAGGCGGTCGGTTCTGTGCTCGGGCTGACGCCGAAACTGAGCGAGTCTGGTGAAAGCAAACGGGTCGGGCGAGTATCCTGCTGCGGTGACGCGATGATGCGATCCCTGCTGTACGAAGCCGCGCAAGTCGTGCTTGTAAACGTTAAGAAATGGTCGTGGCTAAAAGCGCGGGCGATGAATATCGCCAAACGCCGCGGCAGGCAAAAGGCGGTTGTCGCCTTGGCGCGACGGCTTGCGTGCATCGCATGTGGAGTGACGGAACCGAATTCTGCTGGACACGGGAGAGCTTGCCTGTTGCTGCGTAATTAACAACCAAGGTGACAAGAACCAAAGGAGACAAGAAGATTCCACTGCCGGTGGAAAGATGTCTTTCGCAGGACGACGGATGGGGTGAGTTCGCGCGGTTGTCTTGGTACGGTCGTTTATTGCGATCAGATCGCCGATTGGATTGTTCCGCCTCATTCTTCTGATCCCATAATGGGAGGGCCACGCAGGCCGAGCCCGGAGAGCAGCGCGATACTGCGAAGACGTCAATCGTCATAGCTACGGACAGTCAGAAGATGCTTGACCTCACCACGCCGAATAGAGAAGGACCTCCGCTCGCTGGCGCTGAGATTGATGTCGGTTTGTCAACGCCAAGGCCGGAAACTTGCACCAGGTTCCTTCCATTCGGAACCCGGTCAGCGGACGGGTTTGCATCAAGGCGACCCGACGAGATGCTGCAGTCGGCGCCCCGAAAAACGACGTGCCCGAGGTCATCGAAGATGCTCGAGCCGCTCCGAACTGACCTGGTCTGAAACCTCCACAAGTGGGCGATTTGAAGCAAGCGTTACGCGATCAGTCTACAGGGCTTTTGGCAGGAACGTTTCCGATCGGTGCGCGTTGATTCTTTTATCTCGCGCTACCTGGCGCGGACAACGTGAGGGAGGTTACTACCATGAAAGTCGTCAATTGCATGACCACGGATGTTCAGATCACCGATCCGGAGCAGACATTGCAGGATGTCGCCTTAATGATGGGACGTCTCGATGCCGGCGTTCTCCCGGTGGGTGACAATGACCGGCTGGTCGGCATGATCACTGATCGCGACATCGCCATTCGTGGCGTGGCAGAGGGTAAAGGGCCGGACGCAAAGGTGCGTGACGTGATGAGCACCGATGTCAAATACTGCTTCGATGACGAAGATATCGAAGATGTCCTTCACAGCATGGGCGATCTTCGAGTGCGGCGCTTGCCGGTCCTGAACCGAAGCAAGCGGCTCGTCGGCATCATCTCGCTAGGCGATCTGGCTATGAAGGGCGAGACCATGGAAACAGGCAGGGCACTGAGCGGCATCTCGCAACGCGGCGGTGCACATTCACAGACAGCCCACTGACGGTCCGCGTGGCACGATAGCAAAACGGCCGGCAGGCCCGCGGCCATCTGCTTACCCAATGCTTGCGCCATTGCCTTTGGGCGCAAGGCCGCTGCAATGACGCACATAAGGACGCCTGGCACAGCTCTTTTTGTCATGCGTCCAAATGCCACCCGGAAACGACGCTACCGGCTTGACCTGGCGACCAAATAAGAACAAAATAAGAACATTCAATGGAGGTTGTCATGAGCCATACCGAACAGGTTATTGCAAACGCTTTGGCAGTTGTTGCAGCCAGCCGTGCGGAACGTGAACGCGATGCCGAACGCCGTAAGCGCGTTTTTGGCAAGATCGACATCGGCCGCCCGCTGCCTTCGATCAAAGGTCAGCAACTCAGCCTGGACCTGCACTGATGCTGCCCATGACAAAGGAAGACGTCGACTTCGAAGTGCAGGCGGCACTCGCTTGGCACGACGACGACGTAAATGCGACCATTGCGACGCTGCTCGAGGACATCAGGCATCTGCGTCACCAGCTCGCCTTGACTGAGGGCGTCATCAGCCGTGGCATGACGCGTGGCTGGAAGCCCGAGTTCGAACGGAAATAGGCATGCGTCACCGCCGCGGCATCAATCTGGCGTTGCCTGTAGACTATGCCGTCAACCTTGATCGCGAAACACTCGGATCGTTACCGGAAATGTTCGTGCTCGTGGCCGCCTGTCCTTTATGCCTAAAAAGCACGCCGCTCGATCGATGGGAGCTTGGCAGGCGGATAGGCAAACACGTAACCCTTGCCACCTTGGCCAGGAGACTGAAATGCTCCGGCTGCGGGAACCATGCCGGCAACGGATTACTTGTCGGGCAGCTGCCGCGAGACTGACAGGGGTTGGCAGTCGAACTTCGCATCCGCGTCAATCATACGCAGAAGATGCAGATACGAAGCCCTGGTATGGGGTCGGGTCGATCCTGCGCTGCGCGACGCTCTCGAGCACACAGCGAGAACAGCGGCTGTGCTACAGACGTTCGCCTCGCGTCAACGGTCATCTCTTGCGCTGGTATCAGTGTGAGCCCGGCCGGGCGGCCCCTTCCCTTCGCTTTCAAGATGCCTGATCAGGCTTTGCGCGAGCGGCGTCAGTTTCGTATCGCTTCGGGTGCAGAGTGACAAACGACGCACCGCCCAATCGTCTGACAGCCGCTTGACGGAGATCGGCATCGATTTCCGGCAGCGGCGTGCGGCCGCCTCGGGCACGATGCCGACGCCGACACCGGCACTTGCCATCCGGCAGATATCGTCGAACCCGCGCAGCTGGATGCGCGGCCTGGTCCGCAGACCGATGCGCGCCGCCTGCGCGTTAAGGTGGTCCTGCAAGGCGCCTTCAGTCAGTCCGATGAACGGCTGACCGCGAAGGTCGGCAAGCCAGACTTGTCGCATGGCCGCAAGACTATGGTCTCGCGCCGCCACTACGACAAGTCGGTCCGTCACGAAGGGGCGCAGCGTCAGCCCGGTTGTGTCGACCAAATCCGAGAGCACGCCGATTTCGGCAAAGCCGAGCGCAATGCCGCGGGCGACGTCGGCGCTTTGGCGTTCCTTGACGACAATGTCGGCGTGCGGATGGGTAGCCAGCCAGGGCGCGAGCCGTAGGGGCAAGAACTCGGCGACCGCCGCTGTATTGGCGAAGACGCGGACGGTGCCGCGCACCGCCTTGGCGAGCTGACCCATCTCACCATGCATCCGAGCCATCTGGGAGAGGACCAGCCGTGCATGGTGCAGCAGCGCCTCGCCGGCTTCTGTCAGCGTCGCCCCTCGCCGGCCGCGGTCCAGCAGCCTCAGCCTGCTTGACGCCTCCATCTCGCGCAGGCGTTCGCTGGCGGCTGGCAGCGACAGGCCGGCCTCGGCCGCGCCATGGGTGATGCTCCCGGCCTCGGCGACGGCAAGAAACAGGCGCAGGTCGGTGAAATCGAAACGCATGGCGGCAGGATACTCGGGCGCCAGGCTTCGGTCCAGCCGAAGGCTGACTGCGGCACTTCCGCATTGTCTGTGGGACGGCCGTCGCTATGACTGGTGCATGATCGATCTTTCCTTCCCCATTCTGCTTGCGATTGCCGCGACCTTCTTCGTAGCTGGCATTGTCAAGGGCGTGACCGGCATGGGATTGCCGACCGTGGCGATGGGAGTGCTTGGAGCCCTGCTCTCGCCCTTGGCGGCCGCCGGCCTGCTGATCGTCCCGTCCTTCCTGACCAACGTCTGGCAGCTTCTAGCCGGACCCGCCTTCGGTCCGCTCGTCCGCCGACTCTGGCTGATGATGCTGGCAATCTGCGCGGGCACGATACTGGGCATGACATGGCTGACCAGTGGCGGAACCCGGGCGACCACACCCGCACTCGGCGCCGCGCTGGTCACTTATGCCGGCTATTCCTTGCTGGCGCGGCAGATCCGCGTGCCCCTGCGTTGGGAGCCATGGCGTTCGCCCCTGATCGGCGCCGTGACCGGTGTCGTTACAGGCGGCACCGGGGTCTTCGTCATCCCGGCCGTGCCTTACCTGCAGGCACTCAGCCTGCCGCGGGACGATCTGGTGCAGGCACTCGGACTGTCCTTCACGGTGTCAACCGTTGCACTCGCGGCAGGTCTTGGCGTACATGGCGCATTCGAGCTGCAAGGACTGGCGCTTTCGGTGCTCGCTGTTGGGCCCGCGCTCGCAGGCATGTGGACTGGCCAGGCGCTGCGCGGGCGGATCAGCGCGGCTGCCTTTCGACGCCTGTTCCTTGTCTGCTTGCTTCTGCTGGGAGCGGAAATGTCACTAAGACCATTCGTGTAAACGAACTCGAAGCACCGATTCGGGCGAGAAAGCGCGCACTTGGGGGTCGTCCACTTCGCCAATGTGCAGCCTGTGTTCGGCCATGTACCCTCCGCCAAAGACAATGGGGATGGCCTGCTGATCGAATGCAGCAAATAGGAAGCCGGCATTAAAATATTGCTGCAATTCGTCATCACTACTGGCCGCCGCGTCACCAGTAACAGCGCCCGCTGGCGAGGCGACACCGCTGCTTCGGCGCGCCGCCGAAGCGCTGATGTCCGCTGGCGACGCATCGCTGGCGGGCCGATAGCGGCAAGAATTCGCCGTTTTCACCGCGCTTGGATTGCTCTCGATTGGTCATCCCTGTCGTCTCCTCCCTGCTTTCCGACTGCATCCACGCTGGAGCGGTTGCCGAGTGGGACTTTTACCGACTGCACAGCGCCGCCTTGGGGTCGGTTCGGCTGAGGGCGAAATGAAACCCTAACTAAGCGACTCCAGCCGCTCGCGGGCAGGAATTCGATTGCTGGATAATCGCCTGGAGCACAAAGCCGGCCCTACGCGCAGACGTAACGCACCATCGCCGCTCGTGCATAAGACAGGCGAGCGTGCGGTTGGCAAGTAACGGCACTTGCATCTGGATCCCTATTTCCCGGCTCCAGTGATGGCTCGTAGCTGCCGCAGCAGATCTTTGATCTGCGGATTGTCCGGCTGCAGCCGGCTGAGCGTTTCGACTGGTCGCAGCGTCTCGTCGAAGCGCTGGAGTTTGAGCCCGAACTGGATCGCCGTGCCGAGCAGGCTGACATCGCTGCTGCCCGATATCGCCGCCGCAAAGAGCATGTCGAATGCCTCAGCGGTTAGAAGGCCGACCAAGCGCTTTACATGGCCAAGTCCAGCGGCAAAGGTACTGCGCGCTTCCATTCGGAAAATTCCCTGCAGGTTGTCACCGGCTAACGCATTCTGCGTTGTGGGATGCCTTCGCATGCTTGCCCCGCCAAAACTGCGCGGTTTATGCGAACTTGCGCAGCATCTTTCCGCGCTCGGCCGGTCCACAACCATCCCACTTGGCCTACTCAAGTCACGCTGGATCACGGTCCCCCTTTCTCATGACGGCGTGAACAGCACCGAGCAGGAACGCCACATTCTTTGCGTTAAGCGATTCCGACAGCGCTTTCCTGACGACATCGGCGCCGGCCGGCCATTCAAGCTCACCGGCATCAGCCTCGACGCCCGGCAGAAATTTTGAATGTCAATTTCTGAGGCTCTACTTCATCGGAATCCGCCACGAACACCTCCTCATTTGAACAATGCTTCAATATCCGCCATCGGCCGGAACAACTTCAGCGGCTGATCCGGAAACGGCAAAAAGCTCTCGCGCTCATAGAAGCGCTTCGCGCTTTCGTCCTTGGCGTCCACGATCACCGCAAAGGATGCGATCTCGTTACTCGCAGCCCGGTAGAGGGCGTCCGCGAGAAGAAACCGGCCGTATCCTCTTCCCTGGTAGCGCTGATCGGCGGCAAGGCGACCCAGCAAGGTCGCCGGGATCAGAGGATAGCGCGGCAGCTTGCGGACGACTGCCTCCGGCAGTTCAGGGAGTCGCACTGCCGTCGATGAGAGCGTGTAGTATCCGGCGATGCTGCCGTCCTTCAGCACGAGGACAAAGGGCGCCGCCATCTTCTTTCTGGCATCCTGTCCGGCTTGCGTCTGGAAATATCGGTCGAGCGGCCCTACACCGCTTGCGAACCCTGATCGGTCATGTTGCGGGCCGAGAATCTCGACTCGCAGGATGTCGTCCGCTCCACCACTCGTCAAACGCCTGTTCTCTCGCGATAGCGGCGAACGGTGTCTTGTAGCCGTTCGTTGACCGGCCGAGGTTCGACCAAAGCCTGGACGAACGCTTGGCTGTCCCGCATCGAAAGCTCCAGATGCTGATGTTCCTCGATGGCGCGGCGCGCCGCGTCCTGTAAGCTTGCCAGAACGAAATCCGTCACGGAACGTCCCTGCAGGGCAGCGGCATATTCGATCAGACGCTTTTGATCAGCAGTCACGCGCGCCTCGAGGCGCTCCCCCCGGACGCGGCCGGCAGTCGACCTCTTTGCTGCTTCAGCCATTTTTCCAATCTCCAACTCATCACACACATGTACGGCCAATGGCCGGAGAATTCAAGATACAGGAGGTTCGCGAATATGACACCGCCGCCGGCATATCTATGAAGCGGAGAGGCGATTCCATCGGCCGGTAAGCGGAGCCTTCAATGCGAAGACAGCCTCTTGGGCAACGAGTGGCAAGATCCGAACGAGGAGACTGATTTGCGCGCGGTAAGTTTCAGACGCCGGCATCGAGTGTCTCCGGCACGGTAATCTGATACTTGCTATCCAGTCGACCGCCCACCGCGATCTGACGCTTGCCACGACCAAGATCGAGACGCTTGAGATCGAGCCGGCCGAACCAAGGATGGGCGAACGCAGCGAACCAGAGAAACAGCCTCTTTACCTTCACGCCGCGGCACGCTTCCAGCACTTCTTGAACCCGCTTCGGGCTCAGAGTTCGAACCGACTCCATCAGGACGTCCGCCTCATGAAACGTCTCCTTAGACGGGAGAAGGTCAAGAAGCTCGCAAAATGCTCGCTCCGGCAGGCCCTGCAGCTCGAGTGCGCTGCGACCGCCGACAGCATGAGTCCAAACCACGGGACAAGTTCGGAGTTTCGCATTTTCGACCCATCGACGGTAGGCATAAACGCACAACATTCAAACCACCAAGACACAACGCATCTAGAGGAGGAAATGCCCACGCTTCCCGCATCCTGCAGCGTGAACTCATAAACGAAGGTTTCGCCGGTGCTGATCGGCGGCTGCGTCAGACCGGGCATGCCATCCATGACGTTGGGCGCACTCAGACCAGATCGCATGCCTCCGGTCTCCCGTCCACGGACGGACAGGACTAAGTCCTGGCATCATCAGGCAATACGCCGCAGCTGCTCAAGGCTCGCGCCCAGTTTCACTCATGCTACACTTATTGTTGACGCCTTCACCGGCTTGCCACCTATGCCATTGGGCAAGACTTCGGTTCGTCAATAATCGACGGGGTCTCTGATAATGGGGCATGTCATGCAATGGCCGCCGCCACGTCCGCGTCCGAGCTCAGCGCCAGTAATGGTGATGACCTCGATGCCTTCCTTGCGAAGCAAGGTGTTCGTATAGGTGTTGCGGTCATAGGCATAGACGACGCCCGGTGCGGCGCAGACGAGATTGGCGCCGCTGTCCCACTGGGTACGCTCGCGCACATAGTCGTTGCCACCCGTTTCGACGACCCGCAGCTTCTTGAGTCCCAGAGCGTCACGTACCGTCTCGACAAAGCTACCCTTGTCCTTGTGCAGTTCGACACCGCCCTTGCCGTCCGGCCGGTAAGAAAAGGCATCGATGCCATTGACAATATCGGGATAGAGCAGCACGCAGTCTCGGTCTGCGAAGGTAAACACCGTGTCGAGATGCATGGCGGCGCGCAGCTTTGGCATGGCGGCGACGATCACGCGCTCGGCAGCCCCCTTCTCGAACAGCGCGGCCGCGACCTGGCTGATCGCCTGGCGCGACGTGCGCTCGCTCATGCCGATCAGGACGTTGCCCTTGCCAATGGGCATAACGTCGCCGCCCTCGAGCGTGGCAAGGCCCCAGTCCTTGGTCGGATCGCCCCACCAGACGTTGACTTTGCCGGCGAAATCCGGATGGAACTTGTAAATTGCGGTGGTGAGGATGGTTTCTTCGTGACGCGCGGGCCAGTAGAGCGCGTTCAGCGTGACGCCGCCGTAGATCCAGCAGGTCGTGTCACGCGTGTAGAGCGTGTTCGGTAGCGGCGGCAGCAGGTATTCATTGACGCCGGCTGCATCGCGAATAAGAGCCAGCTGCTCGCCACCGATTGCCTCGGGGAACTCGTAGGTCGAGAGACCGCCGATCAGCGTTTCGGCAAGATCACGGTCAGACAGCCCTTCGAGATAGGAGCGCACTTCGTTTAGCAGGCCGAGACCAATCTGGTTGGGGGCGACCTGTTGGTCGAGAATCCACTTCTTGGCTTCGGGCACGGCGACTGTCTGGGCCAGGAGATTGTGCATTTCCACGACCTCGATACCGCGGTCGCGCATCTTATTCATGAAGTCGAAATGGTCGCGCTTGGCATTGTCGACCCAGAGCACATCGTCAAACAGCAGCGCGTCGCAATTGGTCGGTGTCAGCCGCTGGTGGGCACGCCCGGGAGCGCACACCAGCACCTTGCGCAGCTGCCCAACTTCGGAATGGACGCCAAGTGCCTGAGGGGTGGAACTTGCAGAAGACATGCTCTTCCTCCTTTTCAGATTGTCAGGTATCCAGTGGCCAAAGCAATGATCGCGACAATGCAACCTATAGCGGCTGCGGCGAAGATTACCCAGTCTACGGTTGTGTTGAAGATCTGCTTGCCCTGCTCCCGCCGCGCCCAGAAGTAGAGAACTGTCCCGGGCGCATAAAGAAGAGCCGATAGCAGGACGAACTTCATGCCGCCTGCAACGATCATGAAGATCGTGTAGATGGCGGCAATGCTCGCGATGATAAGATCCCGGTTGCGTTCCGCCGGCCTGACATCATAGGTCAGTCGCCGCTTCGCCAACAGAAAGCCGAATGCGGCTACAAAAAGATACGGGATTAGCGACATGGCGCTGGTCAGGTTCAGCATGAGCGCGAAGGCATCCCGGGACCAGTAGGTGCTGATGACGAAAAGCTGGACGATGCCATTGGTCAGCCAAAGGGCCGCGGCTGGAACCTTGTTTTGGTTTTCCGTGCCAAACAGTCGGGGCATGTCGTTCGTGCGTGCGGCGATGTACAGCACTTCGGCGCACACCAGCGACCAGGCAAGATAGGCACCCAGCACCGAAACGATGACGCCGACGCTGATAAAAACCGCACCCCAGGGGCCGACCACGGCGGCAAGCACGCCCGCCATCGAGGGTTGGCCCATAGCGGCGATCTCGGGGCGCTGGAGCACAGCATAGGGCAGCAGCGTAACGAGGACCATCAGCGCGGACACGCCGATGAAACCCATGATCGTGGCCGTGCCGACGTCGGCGCGCGTCTGCGCGTAGCGGGAGTAGTTGCTGGCGCCCTCGATACCGATGAAGACGAACACGGTTGCCAGCATCGTCGCCCGAACCTGCTCCAGGAGCGAGGCTTCGGGCATGCCTTCGCCACCCCAGAAGTTCAGCCGGAACAGGTCAAGCTTGAAAAAGACGAAGAGGATGATGATGAAGGCGATGATCGGCACAACTTTTGCGACCGTCACAACAGTGTTGATGAGGGCCGCCTGCTGAATGCCCTTCAGGATCATGAAGTGGAACAGCCAGATACCAATCGACGCGACGGCGATCGCGACCACCGTGTTGCCGTCGCCGAAGACCGGGAAGAAGCCGCCGAGTGTTGATTTGATCAGGACCCAGTAGGAGACGTTGCCGATGCAGCTGCCGATCCAGTAGCCGAAGGCTGAGAGAAAGCCCGGATAGTCGCCGAAGCCTTCCTTGGCATAGGCATAAACGCCAGCATCAAGGTCGGGCTTGCGTTCGGCAAGTGCCTGGAAAACACGCGCCAGCATGTACATGCCACCACCGGCAATGCACCAGGCGATGATCGCGCCAAAAGGACCCGTTGCCATACCAAAGGTACGTGGCAGAGAGAAAATTCCGGCTCCTACCATAGAGCCGACCACCATTGCGGTGAGAGAGAATAGTGAGAACTTCTGCTGCGAGTCTGCCATTTGAGAAAAACCTCTCAGTTCAAGCATTATCTCTGTTCAGCTGTCAGTTTGATGTAAGGCTTTTGCATCCTTTGCAGGGCGCGGTTTTGCCCTTAAGGGTTGTCTCAGGCTATATCCTAATTCCCCCGTTTGCAATTTCGAATATAGCCGCGGCTGCACTTAGAAATAGCAGAGCGAAGGCGGCCTTTTCCCAATGGTTAAAGACTCCCTTGCGTTGCTCCCTTCTCGCCAAGGCAAAAAGAACCGTACCGGGACCATAGAGAAGAGTGGTGAGAAGCAGATGCTTCGCGCCAGCTGCATAGATCAGACCACTCGTGTAGATCAGTGCCAGCAACGATTGCATAAATTCTGTTCGACGGGGGCTTCGTCCTATTTCTTTGAAAGGTATCTGACTCCAACTGAGTTTGACGCCATAGGCTGCAACAAAAAAATACGGGATCAATATCATTGAACTCGTCATCGCTACCGCCAATGTGAAGGCGTATTGCGTGAAAAGCGTAACGATAAGAAATAGCTGAACCAGAATATTTGTTAGCCAAAGCGCATTGGCAGGCACCCCCCGACTGTTTTCTCTTGAAAGAAAACGAGGCATCGTCTCGTATTTTGACGCGGAGTATAAAATCTCTGCGGCGAGCAGAACCCAGGCGAGGTATGCGCCAGCGACAGAGATGATCAACCCCAGGCTGACGAACATGGCGCCCCACGGGCCAACTGCCGCTGCAAGGACACCTGCCATGGATGGATTGCGAAGTTGGCCAAGCTCAGCGGGCGATAATATGCCGTACGACAGCAATGTGACGGCTAGCATCAAGCCCAAGACAAGCAGAAATCCGCCTACCGTGGCGATCCCCACGTCTGACCTGCTCTTGGCATATCGCGAATAAACGCTTGCACCCTCGATGCCGACGAAGACGAATACTGTGACCAGCATGGTGCTGCGCACTTGTTCAGCGATTGCAGTAAAGGTGCGATCACCACTTCCCCAAAATCCGCTGCTGAAGGCCTCCCATTTGAAGGCGAGGAGCACCAGGACGATGAAAACCATGATTGGAATGAGCTTTGCGGCTGTTACGACAGCGTTTAAAGCTGCAGCTTGGCGGATGCCTTGAAGAATGAGCCAGTGCATTCCCCAGAGCAGGCATGAAGAGGTCGCTACTGCAATGACCGTATTTCCATCTCCGAAAATTGGAAAGAACAACCCGAGGGTCGATTTTATGAGAACAAAATACGATACGTTCCCTAAAAGAGCAGCACTCCAATAACCGAGCGCCGACAGGAAGCCGGCGTAGTTGCCAAATCCCTCCTTGGCGTAAGCATAAATACCCGCGTCAAGGTCCGGTCGCCGCTCTGAAAGGGTTTGGAACACGAAAGCGACCATCAGCATCCCGACACCGGCAATTGTCCAAGCAATCATCGCACCCAGCGGTCCGGTCGCCCTGCCGAAGGCTTGAGGCAGGGAGAAAATTCCCGCGCCGACCATGGAACCAACCACGATTCCCATCAGTGTCCAGGCGGAAAACTTGGTCTCATGAGAAGAACTGGACATGCTTGCTCCAATGAGAACACAAGGGGCAAAACGCCTTCAACTGGCAACTAGCCGCGCCGGCGCCGGTTGCGGCAACCGGAAGGACCACTGCGCACCTGGTTGCCATTCGCAAAGCCATTTTATCCATCAGTCGCCGAACCAGGCCCCGAGGCTCTATTTCTGCGTGTATGCATATTGCGCGGCACCTAAAAAAATCAAATGCCTTGTCAGACAGTTCTTCGACAAACCTTCAGATCAGGTGTCGCCGCACCATGTATTCCAATCAGTCGCAGCCGGTTGGCCTTTGCTCTGCTACCGCCCCAACGGGCCTCGGCCGTATTTTTCTGAACGAGGATACCACTCGACGCGGAATGGACAGGGATGCCGAGTTAATGGTAATGGATGCCAACAGCCAATAGTGATTTCGTTTTCCGAAACTGACCTGCGAGTAAGCCGCTTTCCGGGGACGAGACGACATGATCGCCGTGCTATTGAGTTTGCGTTACGTGATGGCGCTGGCATCTGTCGGCGTCATCGCGGCGTCTTTCCTGATGTTTTGGGAAGGCCTTCTCACAATCTGGGACGCGTTCGCTTACATCCGAACTGATCCGGACCAAGCCGTCGTTACTGCAGTCCTGCAGGGTACGGACAAGCTGTTGTTCGGTATCGTGCTGGTAATTTTCGGCTGCGCGATCACGGTAGGATTCGTGATTGACCCGTCTTCGCCCTGGCGAAAGAAATTGCCGGAATGGATGGTGATTGAAGGCATCGCCGAGCTTAAGAATCTTTTCTTTCAGATGATTATTCTCTATCTCGTCGTCCACTTCGTGACGTTGGTTGCGGAGACTGCCGATACTATGCCGCAATGGAACGCGCTGGTCTTGCCTGTCGCTATTGTCTTATTGGCCGCAGCAATGAAAATAATCGCGACCGTTTCCTCGCACCCGCGTCCGGCCGCGTTTAAGACAGATGCGGCGAGCGGCGATGTCACATCACGGTCTTAAGGTCGCCTTTCAGTCGTTCCTTATCGCGCCGGGATGACGGACTGTTGGCGAAAACGGACTGCGGGTTCGCCGTCACGCCTGCTCGGCTTCAACACATCCGTAGCGAGCACGCGCCATCAGAGCCAATCGCTGTGAGCTTCATCGGAGGAGCAAGTCCGGCGGGCTTCTCGATCACCCAATCAATCGATCAAGACTGGCCACTGTCCTCGACGGCGGTTAGCGCCTCGTCCGGCATCGTTGTGACCCGGAGTTCTTTTGTTGTAGTAGAGCCAGACGGCATGGGCGATGATCTGAGCTGGGAAACGGTGACGTTTGTGGCTGACGGCAGGCTCAATCATGCCATGCGTTCTAGCCCACAAATACTGACGCCACGTTTATGTGACAATACCCTTCACTCGCCTCCGGCCGTGAAACCAAAATCTTCTAGACTGGACGTCGCGAGTCAATTCAGATGGAGATCATTGCCGGATCGTGCGACGCCGCGCGCTTCAGAACGAACGATCTAAACACTTAGAATGGGGAAACCGCGATCGATGCTGGATGTACTTCGTAGCAAAGGCAATTCGCTGGTGCTTGCATTCGTTTCAGGATTTGCAGATGCGCTATTTTTCATTCATCTAGGCGGGCTTTTTGTCGGCCTGGTTACAGGCAATGTTGTCCTCATCGGATTGGGACTCGTCGGTCACGAGCAAGGCGGTCTGCGAGGATTGCAATTGATGACATTTCCGCTGTTTATGGTCGGTGCAGGTATCGCAGCGATTATGGTGGCCCGTATCAAACCCCTGCAAAGGGCAACCGTCTGGACGTTAATCGCGGCGGCTTGCGCGTTTGCGATTTCGGCTGTTCTGGCAATCGCCAATACCGGATTTGATGCCGCCTGTGCCCTATTCGCTGTTGTTGCTATGGGAATGCTGACGGCGATCGAACGGCTGGACAGCGGACTTGGCCCGCCGTTTTCGCTGATGACCGGCAACATCGCTGGTCTGGCCGTGGCTGCTGCTCGTCGGCTGATTGGCTACCCTGAGAAACCTGACGAGTGGAACCAGTCACTGACATCAATGGTTTTGGTTTTTGGCTTCGTCGCCGGATGCGCTGCGGGGGCGTTTGCCCAGGTTACCGTCGGCGTCGTTGGAATGCTCGTCCCTTCGGCGCTCTTGGGGCTGATCAGTATCCTCTATGCACGCCGGAGCGCGCAGAAGCCGACATAGACTGACCGTTTCAGCTCGCTCGAGGCCAACGTCCGTGAAGCAAAACGCGCGGGCGACATTCTTGGCCGTATGCGCGCCTATCTCTGGAGCAGAGGCGCGGATGGAGACCGTGGCGCTCGCCGACGCGCTTCTTCGAAGCGGACCTGGCACAACGAGGCATCGCGCTGAATATCGCGATCGCCGACCGGTCCCGCATGGTGGCAATCGATGTCATCTCGTTCCAGCAGATCATCCACAATCTGATCCGCAATGCCGCAGAAGCCCTCTATGATAGGCCCGAGCCCCGCATCAATTTGTGGACCGGCTTGGAAGGTCAAGACGCCATCATTGCTGTCGCTGATAACGGTCCTGGGATCGATCCGGCTGCCTTGAACCGCATTTTCGAGCCATTCTTTACCACCAAGCCGGATCGGCAAAGCGTCCCCGTAAAAGAAGGAAAGGCTGGTGAAAGCCAGCCTTCTCTCATGCTCATGCAGGCCGCATGAACGAATTTGATCTGCGCGTTTGGATACCGAGCTGCCAATGTCCCGGAGGCAGCCTGACGCGTTCGGCTAACCTCCAAGGATGGTCATGTCACTTTGCGTCGGCCGCCCCAATGTCCAACTCATCGCCGCCGCTAGCCACGGGCGGTCTTGCCTACGCCACTTTGCTGGGCCAGAAGCGCGATTTCCACACGGTTCCGCAGCCCAAGCTTGGCGAGCAGTCGCGAGACGTGAAACTTGACGGTCTTTATCTGGACGCCGGTGGCCTCGGCGATCTGCCGGTTCGTCTGGCCTTTTCCGATCAGCGCGAAGACCGTGGCTTCCTTTGCGGAGAGTTTTGCGACCAAGCTGTCGGTCTTCCGGCCTGCCGAGACATTGCGGATTACGTCGTAAAGCCGCATGCCAATGTACAGCCAGCCGATGGGACAGGCCTGAGGCGTCTCCCCAGGGGAGGCCTTCGGCCTCTCCCCAGGGGAGGCCTTCGGCCTCTCCCGCCCATGGCAGCAAGCATGACAGCAGGACCATGACCGCAAGACCATGACGACATGACAACAAGGC
>NZ_JACIFT010000031.1:0-51936 GCF_014197575.1 Rhizobium sp. BK538 | reverse complement strand
AGTGGGAGCCTTGATACCCAGGTTCACGCCTGCCGAATGCGCAAACTACTTCAGAGCCGCAGGATATGACCCGGATTAAGCAGGATCTGCTCTAGGAGGTCCGGCCTGTCCTGCAGCCGGCAAAGACGTCCAGCTTCGCGTTGTAGGCGCGTGTCGAGACATTCATCATCCCGAGCACGCTGTGGAACAGGTTGTCATGGGATGTCGGCTGTGCCGTCGACTGGGCAAGACATGCCTTGTCGAGCGCCATCGAAGCGGTGAAATCCGGGTCGAGCCAAACGAGGAACGGAACGTGAGTCTGCTCCTCCGGGGCGAGGATATAGGGTGCGCCGTGAAGGTAGAGGCCTTTTTCGCCCAGCGACTCACCGTGATCCGACATGTAGATCAAACCGCTGGCGATCTTGTCGCTCCGGGCCTTGAGCCTGTCGATGACGGTCGAAAGGAAATGGTCGGTGTAGAGGATGGAGTTGTCATAGGCATTGACGATCATGTCGTCTTTGCAGTTCGCCAGCTCCGCCGTCTCGCACTCAGGCGTAAACCTCCGGAATTCCTTAGGGTAACGCAGATAATAGGCCGGCCCGTGGCTGCCGATCTGATGCAGCACAAGCACGCTATCCCTGGTCACGCCGTTCAGCCATGCGTCCAGTTTGTCCAGAAAAATGCCGTCCTGACATTCGCCGTCCCTGCAGAACCGCGGATCCGTCGATTTTGCGAGGTCGACATAATTGATGCGCGCTGCGGCGCCCTTGCTGCCGGTGTTGTTGTCGAACCAGGTCGCGTCGATGCCTGCGTGGGCAAGAACATCCATCAAGCCTTCGTTCTCGATGCCTTTGCTATGGGTGAAGCTTGCGCGCGTGAACTGCGAGAACATGCAAGGTATCGACGTTGCCGTCGCCGTGCCGCAGCTCGTCGTTTGCGGGAAATAGATGACGCCCTGCTTCCGAAGCTCGGGGTTGGTGTCGCGGTGATAGCCGCCGAGCGAAAAGTTCATCGCCCGCGCCGTCTCGCCGGCAACGATAATCGTCACCCGTGGTTTGTGCACGTCCACGACAGGGACGACCCTGGCGTCGGTGCCGAGCGGCTTGACGACGAGCCTGGCCTCTTTGCCGGCCTGCATGAAATATCGTGTGGCGCTGACAATCGGGGTGACGGGGTTCAGGCTCTTCACGATGTCGCGGTGCTGGCGGATCGCTGTGGTATACTCCTTGGCGTAGACGCCCGCGACGGCGCCGAATACCAACAGGCAGCCGACGATCGTCACGCTGTTCCATAAGAGCTTCTGCAGCACGGGGCGGTGAACCACCTTGACCCAAAGGATCAGCGTGATCGGGATGAGGGCGAACAATACGACATGCAGGAGAAAGCCGGGCGTAATCAGGTGATTGGCCTCGGCAGGCGTCGTTTCCATCGCATTTCGGATCATGTCGCTGTCGACGATCACGCCGAAGGTGTCGGTGAACCACGCTGCCAGTGCCGCCGCGAGTACCAGGAAAATCAGAACTGGTTTGATGACATATTTTGCCGAGAAAGCCGTGACGATGGCCACGAACAGAACCGATATTGCAATGTAAAGTGCGGCGACCGCTGTCGGCGTCGTGGCGAGATCGGCGTGGACCTTGCCCCAGAACGTCCGGTTCGTAAACAGGACGAGATATAGCCCGGTGATGGCGGACAGCGAAATGCTGCCGATTCTTGGCCGATAAGGCGACGGTTGTATCAAGAGGGCGGCCCTCGATGCCTGTTTGTTCGCACAGGCGAACATTTAGTCCACCGCAGCAGCGGCTTACTGCGTCATGAAACTGACACACACCTGAATGCACTTACTGCTGACCGATGCCGTTCGTTGGTATGGAATGCCGTGACGAGCGGCTAGATGTTCTCTGAAGTGTAGATATCGAAAGGCAGGAACGACTGCCCCGGAACCGCATCGCTCTCCGACCCAAGGGAAGAGGTCATCAGTGTGATCAGCTCGTTGCAGAGGCCTTTGACGGGGGTTGCGATCGCCATGGTCACCACATCGTCGGCGAGTGCAGCGCGCGAGTCCGGTGTCAGTTCGTTGACGACCACGACAAGCTTGCCGGCAAGGCCTTCTTCACGGACGGCGGAGATTGCACCCTCCATGCCACCGCCGCAGACGTAGAATCCGACGAGATCCGGATGCTCCTTGAGGAGATTGACGGTGGCCTCGTGCGTTATCTCCGGGGTTTCGAGGTTGATCAGTGTCTCAAGGACCTCGAAATCAGGCGCATTCTCGCGAAAGTATGAGCGGAAGCCGATCTCGCGCAGCTCATGTCCGTGATAGCGGTGGCTGCCGACGAAGCAGGCGACCTTGCCGGGTCTCTTGGCGGCCTTTGCGATCATCCAGGCGGCCGTGCGGCCGACCTTTCGATTGTTCAACCCGACATAACCCTGGCGGACGCCACTGGCGAGATCAGACAGAATGGAAAAGGAAGCGATGCCTTTGGCTTTCAGATCTTCGACCTCGGCGGTGACGGCCGGATAGTCCGGACCGACCAATGCAATCGCCTGATTGCGGCTGGCAAGAAGCTTGAGCTTTTCGATGATCGCGGCAGGTGTGGACGCCGTCGCATATTCGATCTGCGCGGTGATGCGTGACGATGTGTTGGCGTTGGCCGCCTGCTCGATTTCGCGGGCGAGCGTTTGATAGAACGACTGCGTCGGACGCTGTAAGAGGAAGCCCAGCCGGTGATGCGGGAGATCCTGAAACACGCGCTGCCGGAGCAGGCCGACGGCATGATAGCCGATCGACGCTGCCGCATTATAGACACGCCGGGCCGTCTCCTCGCGAACGCGATGGCGACCGTTCAGCACACGATCGACCGTCGCGACGCTGACGCCGGAAGCATCCGCCAGATCCTGTATCGTTGGTCGCTTCACCATTTGATCCTTGCAAGAATCCATCATTGTGATGTGGTCCTAATGATGGGTTTTGATAGAATACATCAAAGCTGCATTGTCGCTGTGTGAAAGTCAACATATTCTCGTTTGAACAGGCCGGGAGGGATGGCATGCGGGAGGTTGCGATGGCGGATCAGACGAGGAAGCGAGACTACAGCCTGCTCGGCGAAAGCGGCCGGACGGCCGTCGAGATGGGGCTGGCGGCCGCGGAGTGGTATCACACGGATGTTCCGCGCAAGGAGATGAAGGCGCTGATGCAGCGTTCCGACGCGCCTGCTATCCGCGACACGATCATCTGGCTCGGTGCAATGATCGTTTTTGCCGGACTTGGTATCTATTTCTGGGGCTCCTGGCTCGGTGTGCCGTTCTTCCTTGCGTACGGGGTGCTTTACGGTTCGGCGTCCGATAGCCGCTGGCATGAGTGCGGCCACGGCACGGCCTTCAAGACGCGCTGGATGAACGATGGCGTCTATCAGGTCGCCTGCTTCATGATCATGCGCAATCCGGTGACCTGGCGCTGGAGCCATACGCGCCATCACACCGACACGGTGATTGTTGGCCGCGACCCCGAGATTGCAGTGATGCGCCCCCCGGACCTGCTGCGGCTGATCCTCAATTTTTTCGGCATTCTCGATGTCTGGCATGCGATGGTCGACATGCTGCGCAATGCCTTTGGTGTCATCAGCGCGGAGGAGAAGACCTTCATCCCCAAGATGGAGCAGCCGCGCGCCATCTTCATCGCCCGTATCTGGCTTGCCATCTATGTCGTCACGATCGCCACGGCGATTGCGATGGGGTCTATCCTGCCGCTGGTGCTGATTGGTCTGCCCCGGCTCTATGGCGCATGGCATCATGTGCTGACCGGCCTGCTGCAGCATGGCGGCCTTGCCGACAATGTCATCGACCACCGCCTGAACAGCCGCACGGTCCACATGAACCCGGTCAGCCGCTTCCTCTACTGGAACATGAACTACCACGTCGAGCATCACATGTTTCCGATGGTGCCCTATCACGCGCTGCCGCGCCTGCACGCAATGATCAAGCACGATCTGCCGGCGGCAAACCCGTCGATGTGGTCCGGCTATCGCGAGATGATCCCGGCGTTCCTACGGCAGCTGCGCAATGAGGACTATTTCCTGAGGCGCGAGCTGCCGGCGACCGCGCGGCCCTATCGCGAGGAATTCCACGCCGAGCTTGCGCCGGCCGCCCAATAGCGCAGCACAAAACACGAAGTTCTGGGAGGACAAGATGAGCGGAAATTGGATCGAGGTCTGTGCTGTCGAGGACATCGACGAGGAAGATGTCATGAGGTTCGACCATCAAGGCAGGACGTTTGCCGTCTATCGCAGCCCTGACGACGAATTTTTCGCGACCGATGGCCTCTGCACACACGAGCACGTCCATCTCGCCGACGGCCTGGTCATGGACGAGATCATCGAATGTCCCAAGCACAATGGCCGTTTCAATTATAAGACGGGGCAGGCCAAGGGCGCGCCGGTCTGCGTCAATCTCAGCACCTATCCCGTGAAGGTCGAAGACGGCGCCGTCTTCATTTCGATCTGAGGAGCCTGCCATGACCCATTTCGTGATCATCGGGGCAGGGGAATGCGGCGCACGCGCGGCGTTTGCCCTGCGCGAAAAAGGGTTTGATGGCGAGATCACGCTGATTGGAAGCGAAGCGCTCGCGCCCTACGAGCGGCCGCCGCTTTCGAAAGCTACTGAGGAAGGGGCTGTGGAACCGAAATTCATCGCCGAGCCTGAGAAATATGCCGCAGTCGGCATCAGCCTGCTGACGAGCGTGACGGTTCAGGACGTTGATCCCGATGCAAAGGCCGTTGCGCTTTCCGATGGCCGTACCATTGCCTATGACAAGCTATTGTTCGCGACCGGCGCCCGTGCGCGGGCGTTTCCTGGAATTGCCGAGGATAGCAAGCATATCCGTCTGCTGCGCACCCATCCCGACGCGGTCGCACTTCGCAAGGCGATGGTGCCTGGAAAGCATATCGTGATCATTGGTGGCGGCTTTGTCGGCTTGGAACTTGCCGCGACGGCACGTGCACTTGGAACTGACGTGACGGTTCTCGAGGGCCTGGAACGCGTGTTGAAGCGCGGTGTGCCGGAGGAGGTCGCAGAGGTGATCTGCGAACGGCATTCGCTCGAGGGCGTCGACATCCGCTGCGGCGTGGCAATCACGGCGATCACGCAAGACGACGAAAGAGCCACCATTCAACTGGCCGACGGCGACATCGTCGAGGCAAATCTCGTGCTCGTCGGAATTGGCGCCACTCCCAATATGGAGCTTGCCGCTCGCGCCGGCCTCCAGATCGACAACGGCATCGCCGTCGACGAATTCCTTCGCACCTCGGCGCCCGATGTCTACGCGGCCGGCGACTGCTGCTCCTTCCCGCTGGCGATCTATGGCGGCAGGCGTGTAAGGCTCGAATCCTGGCGGAACGCCCAGGAGCAGGGGGCCTTGGCCGCCGCCAACATGATGGGGCTTGGCGAAGTCGTTTCGGCCGTGCCCTGGTTCTGGTCCGACCAATATGATGTAACGCTGCAGATCGCCGGTTTGGCGGAGGGCGCCGTCCAGCATTTGCGCCGCGACCTCGGCGATGGCGCCTTCATTCTCTTCCATCTCGACCAGGCCGGCCGGCTGCTTGCCGCCAGCGGCATCGGTCGCGGCAACGCGGTCGCCCGCGATATCCGGCTTGCCGCGATGCTGATCGCGGCGCGTGCTCATCCGGATCCGGCGGCACTGGTCGCAAGCAGCGTCAAACTGAAATCCCTCCTGGCCGCCTGACTGGCGACCCCATTCTCAAGGTATTAGCAATGGGCAAACAAGTGCGTCCGACTGTGCATGACCTCCTCGCGATGAAGGGCAAGCGGCAGCTCAGCATGCTGCGCGTCGTATCGCTCGAGGAGGCCGAAGCGGCCGAGGCTGCCGGCATCGATCTGATTTCCGTTCCGCCCGAACTCCTCTTCGATCCGCGATTTCGCGATGCCGCCCCCGGGCGCTTCGCCATCCCCGGCGGCGAGTATGGTCAAAGCGGCGCCACCACGGATGAGATCCTGCGCTGCGCCGTGAAAATGCGAGCAGCTTCCGCTGACGCCATCTACTGTGCCGCAAGCCTGCAGACGATCAGGCGGCTGCGCGACGAGCATATTCCGGTCTGTGGGCACACGGGGCTCGTTCCGTCGCACTCGACCTGGACCGGAGGCTTTCGCGCGGTCGGCAAGACGGCCGAAACGGCGGCTCTCGTCTACAAGCAGGTCAAGGATCTGGAGGCCGCCGGCGCCTTCTGCGCGGAGATCGAGGTCGTGCCGGCCGAAGTGGCCGCGGCGATCTCGCAACGGACCTCCATGCTCATGATCTCAATGGGCGCCGGCAGCGGATGCGATGGGCAATATCTCTTCTCCGAGGATGTGCTCGGCCTCAACCGCGGGCATTGTCCGCGCCATGCCAAGGTCTATCGCAACCTTGCGACCGAATATGATCGGATCCAGGCCGAACGGATCGCGGCATTCCGCGAATACGCCGCCGACATCGCCAGCGGTGCCTATCCGGAGGAACGTCATCGCGTGCCTGTTGAGGCCGAGGAGCTGGAGACATTTCTGACAAGGCTTTAGGTGGCCGCGTGGGCCGGGAATAATTCCCGGCCTTGCTCGCCGCCCGAGCGACTAGCTGCAGACTCGAACGCTTTCCGTGTGCCAGCCGCCGTCATAGGCGTTACGAACGTCGCGGTCCTCAAACCAGCAGCGCGGCGGCGGAGGTGGCGGAGGCGGCGGATCGATGTAGCGCGGCCCGCTGTTGTTGTTGACGATCGCGCCACCGATAAGGCCGCCGATCACGCCGGCAGCCAAGCCGCCTGCAATCGCCGCACCATTGTCATGGTGGTGATGTCTGCGTGGGGGCGGCGGACTGTCGTAATATGGTTGACGCCATTCTTGAGCCGCCGCTGTTTCTGCCACAGCAAGGACGCTACTGGCCGCTATCGCTGCGGTGACCACGGACAAGACCAGTTTCTTCATAGTGCCTCCGTCGAGGTTAACCCCCCGCCGACCGCACGAATTGCATGCTCATGCTTAACGTCCGATGAACGGACATTCCATGGAGCAGCGTCGCTGGTTTCTCTAGCCCAACAAGGTCTTTGATCTCCATTTACGGAAGCTCTTCTTCTGCCGTCGTCAGGAAGACAAGAGTCGAAGCAGTCATGTGGAGCATATAGGCCGTTAGGTAATCAGGGACTGCCTTTGGCGTGGCACCTTGTCCATGACCACTCAACCTATTCCCGCCAGTCGGAACACTGCTTTCAAGGAGGCATCTCAAGGAAGAGAACTGCGTCTGCCAAAACGGGGGAATAAGACCCTTTGCGAAAAGGATATCAATGAGCTTGCTGGCCGTGTCCTTTGCTGGATCGTATGTCAGGGTGCTATGCACTATTGCAGCCACCGGGGCTTCTCCCCGGTCCGCCCTCAGCGGAGGAGAGGTGATTCGACTGGCGAAAGAGAACGGTAAGTTGCAGTCAGGAGCAGCTCATTTAAAGAAGCAAGCTTCCCTTGTGTATAGAGCCGTCGGGCTTGGAAAGCTGAACTTCGCATTACACGGTCATTACATTCTGCTTCCTCTGCCCTCTGACAGGGAGGTGTAATGCCAATTAAGTCTTTGAAAACAGTGGTGATCCCGACGCGATTCGAACGCGTGACCCTCAGATTAGGAATCTGATGCTCTATCCTGCTGAGCTACGGGACCACTTGAGCGTCATGCATACAAAAGGCTTGGCCGGAAGCCAAGCTCTTTTGCATCTGTTGGACAAAGTCGGATTTCAGGCGCCGAGGCGCTGTTCGGCGAGCCGCACCCAGTAGGAAATGCCGTGGGCGATGGTTTCGTCGTTGAAATCGTAGGCGGCGTTGTGCAGGCCCGCCGTATCGCCGTTGCCGATGAAGATGAACGCGCCGGGGCGGGCGTTCAGCATGTAGGAGAAATCCTCGCCGCCCATCATCGGGTCAATCTCGGCATTCACGTTGCCTGCGCCAGCAATCTCGCCGGCGATGCGGATGGCGTGGCCGGTTTCCGTCGCGTGATTGTAGGTGACGGGGTAGTTGCGGTTGAAATTGATATCGACTTCGGCGCCGTGGGCGGCAACGAGGCCGTTGACGATCTGCTTCAATCGGGTTTCGGCAAGGTCGCGTACTTCCTCGTCGAGCGTGCGCACCGTACCGGCGATCGTCGCGTCGTTCGGGATGACGTTGTGCGCGAAGCCGGCGTTGAACTTGGTGACCGAGACGACCACCGAGCGCAACGGGTCGACGCTGCGGGAGGCGATTATCTGCAGGTTGCTGACGATGTGCGCGCCGATGGCGATCGGGTCAATCGTGCGGTGCGGCTGTGCCGCGTGGCCGCCGCGGCCCTTGATAGTAATGGTGAATTCGTCGGTGGCGGCCATGATCGCGCCGCTGCGGATGGCGAAGTGCCCGACCGGAAGACCCGGCAGGTTGTGCATGCCGTAGACCTCTTCGATGCCGAAGCGCTCCATCATGCCGTCCTTGACCATGAGATTGCCGCCGCCGCCGCCTTCTTCGGCCGGCTGGAAGATGACGGCGATACTGCCGTTGAAGTTGCGCGTTTCGGCAAGATATTTCGCCGCGCCGAGCAGCATGGCAGTGTGGCCATCATGGCCGCAGGCGTGCATCTTGCCGGGCGTCGTCGACGCCCAGGGCTTGCCGGTGATTTCGGTGAGCGGCAGCGCGTCCATGTCGGCGCGCAGGCCGATGGTGCGAGCGCCTTCGCCCTTGCCCTTGATCAGGCCGACGACGCCTGTTCTGCCGATGCCGGTGACGATCTCGTCGACGCCGAATTCCTTGAGCTTCTCGGCCACGAAAGCGGCGGTGTTCTCGACCGCGAAGAGAAGTTCGGGACGCGCATGGATATGCCGGCGCCACTCGGTCACCTCGTCCTGAAGTTCGGCGGCTCTGTTCAAAATCGGCATGTCAGCTTTCCTGTCGTGAAATCGAAACGGGACGGAACCGGGTCGCGGGGACACGATGCCGCAGAAATAACTTAGTCAAGGCCCTTTGCCATGTCATGGCCATATACGTTAAATAGGGGAAACTTTCGAGACTTCCGGACATCTTTAAGGACGAACCGTGTCGACGCGCCAGAATCGTTTGCTTGCCGCCTTGCGGCCGCTCTCAATCGCAGCTTCCGCAGCCGCTATCACTCTTTCGGCCTCCGCCCAAGCCTATGCGAACCCGCATATTCTCGTTGATGTCCAGAGCGGCCGCGTGCTGGAGCACGACGAGGCGTTCCGCAAATGGTACCCGGCCTCGCTCACCAAGCTGATGACCGTCTATACGGTGTTCGATGCGGTTCGCGCCGGTCAGATCAGCCTCGATACGCCTATCGTGATGAGCAAGCGGGCGGCCGCCCAGCCGCCGGCAAAGATGTATTTCAAGCCCGGTCAGAAGCTGACGCTCGACAGCGCGCTGAAGATCCTGATGGTCAAGTCGGCGAATGACATCGCAGTCGCCGTCGCCGAGGCGGTCGCCGGCACACAGGAAGCCTTCGTCTTGAAGATGAACGCCGAGGCGGCGAAGCTTGGCATGACGGACTCGCATTTCGTCAATCCGAACGGCCTGCCGGGCAAGGGCCAGTATACGACGGCGCGCGATCTTGCCGTTCTTTCCGTCGCACTGCGCCGCGAGTTCCCGCAATATGCCGGATATTTCTCGCTTGAAGGCATCACGACGGGCACCAAGAATGTGCCGAGCATCAACGCCCTGATCGGCCGTTTCGCAGGCGCCGACGGCATGAAGACCGGCTTCATCTGCGCCTCGGGCTTCAACCAGATCGCCTCGGCGACCCGCAACGGCCGCACGCTGATCTCCGTCGTCCTCGGCACCGACAGCCTTGCGGCCCGTGCGGATGCGTCCGCCGACCTGCTGCAGAAGGGCTTCACCTCGCAGTTTTCCGCTCCCGACACGCTCGCCTCGCTGCGACCTTACGGGCCGGGCCAGGATCAGGTCACCGACATTTCCGCCGATATCTGCAGCGCCAAGGGTGCCAAGGTCCGCAGCGAAACGCGCGACGAGGTCGGCCGGATGAAGGTCCAGTCGCCCTATATCCAGGAAATGGACCACGAGCCGAACTTCGTCTTCGCGGGACTGATTCCGGGCCAAAACGAACCACAGCCGGACAAGCTGGCGACCGCGGAGACCGCAGGGACGGTTGCCAACGTGCCGGTGCCGCTGCCACGTCCGGCCACCTCCTTCTAAGGTCAGTTTGAGATGAGCGCTGCTTCCGATCGGATACCGGTCACCATCCTGACCGGCTTTCTTGGCGCCGGCAAATCGACGCTGCTAAACCGTATCCTCAAGGATCCGGCGATGAAGGATGCGGCTGTCATTATCAATGAGTTCGGCGATATCGGCATCGATCACCTGCTGGTGGAAAGCTCTGGCGACTCGATCATCGAGCTGTCGGATGGCTGCCTGTGCTGCACGGTGCGCGGCGAGCTGGTCGATACGCTGGCAAACCTCATGGACGCGGTGCAGACCGGCCGCGTCAAGCCGGTGAAGCGCGTTGTGATCGAGACGACGGGTCTTGCCGACCCCGCGCCCGTCATGCAGGCAATCATGGGTAACCCCATCATCGCCACCAATTTCGACCTTGATGGCATCGTGACGGTGGTCGATGTGGTCAACGGTTCGCAGACCCTCGACAATCACGAGGAGGCGGTAAAGCAGGTCGCGGTCGCTGATCGGCTGATTCTCTCCAAGCGGACGATGGCTTCATCGGAGGTGTCGGGGGTGCTGGAAGCGCGTCTTGATGCGCTCAATCCGCGCGCGGCGCTGATGGATGCCGACAGCGTCGAAGCAGGGCAGGTGGGTGTCCTCGTCAACGGCCTCTACGATCCGGCAAGCAAGATCGCCGACGTTGGCCGCTGGCTGCGGGACGAGGATGCGCATGACGCGCACCACCACCTTGAACACCATCACCATGGCGCTGACGGACATCATCATCTCCATCATCACGGACACGATCATCAGGACCCGCATGATGTGAACCGTCACGATGCCTCGATCCGTTCCTTCTCGATCGTCGAGGAGAAGCCGATCGACCCGATGGCGCTTGATATGTTCATCGACCTCCTGCGGTCGGCGCACGGCGAAAAACTGCTGCGGATGAAAGCGATCGTCGCGGTATCGGATCGCCCCGATCGCCCGCTGGTCCTTCATGGCGTGCAGAGCATCTTCCATCCGCCGTCGCGCCTGCCGGCCTGGCCGGACCCTAAGGACCGCCGCACGCGCATGGTCCTGATCACCAAGGATTTGCCGGAAGCTTTCGTCAAGGATCTGTTCGATGCGTTCCTCGGCAAGCCGCGCATCGATACGCCGGATCGGACGGCGCTGAACGACAATCCGCTTGCCGTACCGGGCATGCGGTTCTGAAAGGCTCTAGCCCTTGCGGATGAGGAAGCGGTGGCCGGCCTCAGTCTTTTCGGTCTCGATGAGCTCGTGGCCGTCTTCGCTGCAGAAATGAGGGATGTCTATCCCGGCGAGCGGATCGGTCGTTTCGACGCGGATCAATGCACCCTTCTGCAGCGAGGACATCTTGCGGCGCGTCTTCAGCACCGGAAGCGGGCATTTCAGCCCGCGCAGGTCGTAGAGAATGGCGCTCACGCCATCAATCCTTGCCCCAGAACTTCCAGAACGGCTTCTTTGAGGCGACCTCCACTGGCTCCGGCTGTTCCACCGGCGCGAATGCCAGAGGGCTCGGCGTGGGGACCGGAACCTGGGCCGGAACGGCAGCGGCGACGGCGATTTCCTTTGCTTCGGGCGTTGCCGGCGCGGCACCGGGCGCTGCATTGGCGGCGACCGTGGATGCGGTCTTGCTCGACATCATCTCTTCGAGCTCGGCGACCTTGACCATCTTGCCTGCTTCCAGCGAGGTGCCGGTCGGCGCGTAGGCAAGCTCGCGACCCTTCCGCAGCTTAGCAACCACGGCCTTGCGTTCGGCCTCGCTCGGATCGTACCAGGCCATGCCGTCATACTTCTTCATGGCTTTGGTGTAGTCGGCATCGTAGGTCTTGCCGTAGGAGGCAAGGGCGGCGGTCAGCGCTGGCGGCGTCGACATTGCCGGGCACGCTCCGGCAGGGTTGAAGGCGCCATTATCGGTTGCCTGCTGGTTGAAGACATACTTCTTCTCGCAGACATTCACCTCAGGAGGACGCTTCGTGACCTCGAAGTTGTCGTAGCCGACCTTCAGCATATTCCAGAACTCGATGTTCGGGTTCAGGCGATGCCGCACCATGTTCTCCGCGGTCATGCGGAAGGGAAAGGCCTGAAGCTGTACCGTCGACTGGCCGCCGGCGAAGGCGTCGCGGGCGAAGGCGTAGATCTCCAGAACCTGCTGGTCGGTCATCGAATAGCAGCCTGACGACGAGCAGGCGCCGTGGATCATCAGATTGGTGCCATTGCGGCCGTTGACGGCGTCATAGCGGTTCGGAAAGCCGGTGTTGATCGCGAGGTAGTACTTCGAATTCGGATTGAGGTTGGCGCGCGTCAGGTCATAGAAGCCTTCCGGCGCCTGCCGGTCACCCTCTTTCACCTTCGGACCGAGGCGGCCCGACCAGGCGCAGATCTTGTAGTCGGCGATCTTGTCGAAGCGATTGTCGGTCTTCGCCTTCCAGATCTCCAGTGCGCCTTCTTCCTTGAAGATGCGGATCATGATCGGCGAATTGCGCTGCATGCCCTTGGCGGAGATCTCGGACAGGATGCGCGGCGGGAGCGGTTGCTCGACCTTGTTCTTGACCCTCGAGAGGTCGACCTGGGCGGTTTCCAATGCATCGTTGCAGCCGGCCAGGGCCAGCGCCATCAGGGAAACATATGCAAAATGACGAATGCGCATTCAAAATAGCCCATCAACAGTATGCAACCCGGCCGCGACGAGCGCGGGGCGAATCATAGGCTGACTATGGTTCACAAACTCTTAGCAGCCTATGAAGCGCGCTCGCGTCCCCCGCAAGTAGGAACGTTATTGATAACATTATTGTGGCCAAGGTTTGGCCTCATTCACAGCGCAGCCGCGCGTTTGTGCACTACAAATTGCGGCCCATGTTGAGAAATTTCTGCCGGCGGTCGTTGCGAAGCTGCTCGCCGGTGCGGTTGGAAAGTTCGCCGAGAGCATTGGCAATGACATCGCCGGTAGCCGCGATCACGCTGTCCGGATCGCGATGCGCACCGCCGAGCGGCTCGCTGATGATGCCGTCGATGATGCCGAGCGCCTTCAGGTCCTCGGACGTGATCTTCATGTTGGTGGCCGCTTCCTTGGCGCGGGCGGAATCGCGCCAGAGGATCGAGGCGGCACCTTCCGGCGAGATGACGCTGTAGATCGCATGCTCCAGCATGTAGACGCGGTTGCCGGTGGCGATCGCGATTGCGCCGCCCGAGCCGCCTTCGCCGATGACGACCGAGACGATCGGCACCTTCACCGAAAGACACATTTCCGTCGAGCGGGCGATGGCTTCGGCTTGACCGCGCTCTTCGGCGCCGACGCCCGGATAGGCGCCTGCCGTATCGACGAGGGTGATAACCGGGAGGCCGAAGCGGTCAGCCATTTCCAGGATGCGGATCGCCTTTCGGTAGCCTTCGGGACGAGCGCTGCCGAAGTTGTGTTTCAGGCGGCTCTTCGTGTCGTTGCCCTTTTCCTGGCCGAGAACGGCGACAGGCTGGCCGCGGAAGCGGGCAAGCCCGGCCTGGATCGCGGCGTCTTCGGAAAACTTGCGGTCGCCGGCGAGCGGGGTGAATTCCTGAAACAGCGTCTTAGCATAATCGACGAAATGCGGTCGCTGCGGATGGCGCGCAACCTGCGTCTTCTGCCAGGCGTTGAGCTTCGAATATATATCGACCATCGCTTCGCGCACGCGAACTTCGAGCCTGCCGATTTCATCTGACGTGTCGATGCTCTCGTCTTCCGTGGCGAGCTTCTTCAGTTCGATGATCTTGCCTTCGAGGTCGGAGATCGGCTTTTCGAAGTCGAGATAGTTGTGCATGAGGTGCGTTTCCGTTCCTTTTGCCGGGGCTGCTTAGTATGAGCTCGCCCTTTGTTGCGGGTCCTATTCCTGCTTTTTAGCCTGTTTGGCAAGGGGGTGGTGCGTTTGGACCAGTTGTTGAAGCCGTTCCTCCAACACATGCGTATAAATTTGCGTGGTAGAAATGTCCGAGTGTCCGAGCAGTTCCTGAACGACGCGAAGATCCGCGCCATTGGCGAGAAGATGGCTTGCAAATGCGTGCCGCATAACGTGCGGCGAGATCATAGATGGGGTGAGACCTGCCCTGATCGCAAGATTTTTCAGGTCACGCGCGAAAACCTGACGCGGCAGGTAGCCTTCCCTGGAGGCTGCCGGAAACAGCCACGGGCTTTCCTGCGGGACCTTGGCGGCGGCGTTCTCGGTGGCGAGCATGCGGCCGTAGAGCTTCAACGCGGCGATCGCCGATTGCGACAGCGGTACAAGCCGCTCCTTGCTGCCCTTGCCGCGGATCATCAGGAAACGCCCATCCTGATCGAGCACGCGGGCGGGAAGCGAAACAAGCTCGCTGACGCGCATCCCCGTCGCGTAAAGGAGTTCGAGAAGAGCCAGCATCCGAAGCCGCTGAAGCTGGCCGGGGGCAGGGTCATGAGCTTCGGTTTCCGCCTGCTCCAGCAGTCGGCCCACCTCGTCGACACCCATCGTCTTCGGCAGTGGCCGGCCCTTCTTCGGCGCATCGAGTACGCCAGTCGGATCGTCGGTGCGCAGGCCCTCGGCATAAAGGAATTTATAAAACTGGCGCATCGCGGCCAGCCGCCGTGCCTGCGAGGAAGGCTTGAACCCTTGGGCGGCAAGCGAGGACAGGTAGGCCGAAAGATCCGCTGATGCCGCGTCCATCAGGCGCACTCCCTTGCTATTCAGGAAGCCGTGCAGATCATCGAGGTCGCGCTCATAGGAGGATAGCGTATTTGCCGCCGCGCCCCGCTCCGCGCTCATCATTTCCAGAAAGGCTTCGACGTGAACCCAGCCGAGATCCTTCATCGGCTCACTTCTTGGACGGGTTGATGGCGCCGGTCGACGGAGGGTTGATCCGCTCGGACGGAATGCGGATCGTCACGTCGCGCTCCTGCGGCTCGACGAAAGCAACCAGTGCCCACATCGTTCCGTATATCGCACCGGCGATGATCGCCAATATGGCGAGAAAACGGAACAAACTCGGCATTCAACAACTCCATGGCTCTACTTCTTTATGAAGAAGCATGTTTGCAAGTGCAAGAAGATGCATTTGAACCACGTTTCCCTTGCCCGCGACTTGACGCTACACCTGCATTTGTCGATACCGTTCGCAAACAAAGTGTGAATGGACCAATGAGCGACCCAGTTCTGACCGTTGCCGAAAGCTTGAAAGACAGGGCTCGTGCTGCGCTCGGTTCTCGCAATCTGATCCTGGTCGGATTGATGGGCGCAGGCAAATCCTCCGTTGGCCGGATCGTCGCACATCAGCTCGGCATCCCTTTCGTCGATAGCGACGCCGAGATCGAGAAAGTCTCTCGCATGTCCATAAGCGAGTTGTTCGCCGCTTACGGCGAGGAAGAGTTCCGTGCGCTTGAAAGCCGCGTCATGAAGCGCCTTTTGAAGAACGGTCCGCGCGTGGTTTCCACCGGCGGCGGCGCATTCATCAACGACCGGACGCGCAAGCATATCAAGAAGGGCGGCGTCTCGATCTGGCTGAAGGCGGACCTCGACGTTCTCTGGGAGCGCGTCAGCAAGCGCGATACGCGGCCGTTGCTCAAAACCGAGAACCCCAAGCAGACCCTCGAAAGCCTGATGAACGCGCGTTATCCGATCTACGAACTCGCCGACCTCACCGTCCTCTCGCGCGACGTACGCAAGGAACTGATGGCGGAGGAGGTTCTGAAAGCCGTGATCGACTCCCGAACCGAAAGTGCAGCCTGATGAATGCGATTGCCTCCGCCTCCGAACGCAAGGTTCACGTGCCGCTTGGCGAGCGCGCCTATGATATCCTCATCGGGCCGGGCCTGATTGCGCGCGCCGGCGCTGAGATCGCTGCACGCCTGAAAGGCCGCAAGGCGGCTGTCATCACCGATGCGCATGTGGCGCCGCTTTATCTTGACGCGCTCGTCCAAAGCCTCGAGGCGGCAGGCATCGCCTCGGCGACCCTCGTGCTGCCGGCGGGCGAGAAGACCAAGAGCTTCGAGCACCTGATGACCGTATGCGACAAGGTTCTCGAAGCGCGGATCGAGCGCAACGATTATGTCATCGCGCTCGGCGGCGGCGTCATTGGTGATCTCTCCGGCTTTGCCGCCGGCATCGTGCGCCGCGGTGTGCGTTTCGTGCAGGTGCCGACTTCGCTGCTGTCGCAGGTCGATTCCTCTGTCGGCGGCAAGACGGGCATCAACAGCCGCCACGGCAAGAATCTCATCGGCGTCTTCCACCAGCCTGACCTCGTGCTCGCCGACACCGACGTGCTGAATTCGCTGAGCGCGCGGGAGTTTCGCGCGGGCTATGCCGAGGTCGCGAAGTACGGCCTGATCGACAAGCCGGATTTCTTCGCCTGGCTGGAAGCCAACTGGCAGGCGGTCTTTGCCGGCGGGGCGGCCCGCATCGAGGCGATCGCTACGAGCTGCCAGGCAAAGTCCGACGTCGTCGTTGCCGACGAGCGCGAGACCGGGCAACGCGCGCTCCTCAATCTCGGTCACACCTTCGGCCATGCGCTGGAGGCGGCAACCGCCTATGACAGCGCGCGTCTCGTCCATGGCGAAGGCGTTTCGATTGGTATGGTTCTGGCGCACGAGTTCTCGGCGCGCATGAACCTTGCAAGCCCTGATGACGCCGGCCGCGTCGAACGCCACCTGAAGGCCGTCGGTCTGCCGACGCGCATGGCCGAAATTCCTGGCACGCTGCCACCTGCCGAGGTGCTGATGGACGCGATCGCCCAGGACAAGAAGGTGAAGGGTGGCAAGTTGACCTTCATCCTCACCCGCGGCATCGGACAGTCCTTTGTCGCCAATGATGTTCCCGCCTCGGAAGTGCTGAGCTTCCTCAAGGAGAAACACCCGCAATGACCCTCGACGGCACGTTGGCATTTCTTTCCGCATACTGGCCGGAAATTGTCTCCATCGTGGCCCTCGTGCTCATGTCCGCGTTCTTCTCCGGCTCGGAGACGGCGCTGACGGCGGTCTCCCGCAGCCGCATCCACACGCTTGAAGCCAATGGCGAGGAGCGCGCGGGGCTGGTGCGCCAGCTAATCGAACGCCGTGACCGGCTGATCGGTGCGCTGCTGATCGGCAACAATCTGGCTAACATCCTGTCTTCGTCGCTGGCGACTAGCCTTTTTCTCGGCCTCTTCGGCAACTCCGGCGTGGCGCTTGCCACTCTCGCAATGACCGTCATCCTGGTCATCTTCGCCGAAGTGCTGCCGAAAAGCTGGGCGATTTCGACGCCGGATCGGTTTGCGCTCAATGTCGCCTATGCGGTCAAGCTGTTCGTCGCGGTCGTCGGCCCGCTGTCCTCCTTTGTCAATGCGATCGTGCGCCGGCTTCTCTCGCTCTTCGGTATCAATCTCTCGCGGGAGACCTCGATGCTCTCCGCCCACGAGGAGCTGCGCGGCGCCGTCGATCTGCTGCATCGCGAGGGATCATTCGTCAAGGCAGACCGTGATCGGCTGGGCGGCGTCCTCGATCTCGGCGAGCTCGAGCTCTCCGACATCATGGTCCACCGTATGGCGATGCGGGCGATCAATGCGGACGATCCGCCTGAGGTGGTCGTGCGGACGATCCTCGAAAGCCCCTTTACCCGCATGCCGCTCTGGCGCGGCTCCACGGACAACATCATCGGCGTGGTTCACTCCAAGGACCTGCTGCGGGCGCTCGCCGAGCGCGATGCCGAGCCGGAACATCTCGATATCGCCAAGATTGCCCAGAAGCCGTGGTTCGTGCCTGACAGCACCAGTCTCGAAGCCCAGCTCAACGCCTTCCTGCGCCGCAAGCAGCACTTTGCCGTGGTCGTCGACGAATACGGCGAGGTGCAGGGCATTGTGACGCTTGAAGACATCCTCGAGGAGATCGTCGGCGATATTGCCGACGAGCACGACATCGATATACAGGGCGTGCGCCAGGAGGCGGACGGTTCGATCGTGGTCGATGGCAACGTCCCGATCCGCGATCTCAACCGCGCTCTCGACTGGCATCTGCCGGACGAGGAGGCGACGACGATCGCCGGCCTTGTCATTCACGAGTCGATGACGATCCCGGAAGAGCGTCAGGCCTTCACTTTCCACGAAAAGCGCTTCATCGTTATGAAGCGTGAGAAGAACCGCATCACGAAGCTTCGCATCCGGCCGGCGGAGGAAAACGAGGCCGGCCCGGCCTGACCTTCCGCCGATCCGGCCGGGCGCTGGCGGCATTTCTTAATGGGATTTCCTATGCTCGATATTATCTGGCGTTCTGTGATTGTCGGTATCGGCGCGACCGCGCTCATGGACATCTGGACGGTGATTTACGGCGCGATAACCGGCGGCGGCCTGCCGAACTGGGCGCCGGCCGGTCGCTGGTTCAAGGAAGTCGCCAAGGGGCGCGTCTTCCACGATGATATCAATACTGCCGAACCCTATCGCCACGAGCAGGCGCTCGGCTGGATCGGCCATTATGCCGTCGGCATCATCTACGGACTGCTGCTCGTGCTGCTCGTCGGCTCCGCCTGGCTCGACACACCGACCTTCCTGCCGGCCTGGATCTTCGCCATCGTCACCGTCGGTGCCGGCTGGTTTTTGATGCAGCCGGGCATGGGGCTCGGCGTCGCCGCCTCAAAGACGCCCAATCCGAACAAGGTGCGCGTCCTCAATCTCGTCGCCCATACCTTCTTCGCGCTCGGGCTCTATGGCACGGCACTTCTTGTCCGCTGACAACTGTCCGGCGCTCTTCCGAAGGAGTGGTGCGCTTCCTCTATAGGGACAGCCGCCTACCAGCGCACCGGTTCGCCGGGCGCTGCGGGCTCCACGGCAAGCGCATGTAGTCCCGCATCCAGTTCTGGTTTCAAAAGCTCTGTGATCGCACGGTGCCGCGCCAGTCGTGGCATGCCGGCAAATTTGGCGGACACGATGCGCACCCGCATATGAGTCTCGCCTGTCCCCGTTATGTCAGGCTGATGGCCCGCATGAAGATGGCTTTCATTGATGACGCTGAGGCGCTCGGGCGCGAACGCGGCGGTCAGCTTTTCTTCGATTCGGGTCCGCAGGGTCATGGTCTCGTTGCTTTGCGAAAAAGGTTCCCACCAAGCCAGCAACATTCCGGTTTGTCAATTCTTGTTGTGGCCTCGCTACGGGCCCATAATTAGTGCCGCCATGAGACTCGATTCCAAATATTTCGACCGCATCCGCACCCGCCGCAAACGCGAGCAGGAAACCGAACAGGCCCCCCCCGCCTGTCAGTGGGATGGCTGCGACAAGAAAGGCGTGCATCGCGCTCCTGTCGGACGCAATGCCGAGGGGCAGTTCTTTCTCTTCTGCTTCGAGCACGTGAAGGAATACAACAAGGGGTACAACTACTTCTCAGGCCTCTCCGACGGCGAGATTGCGCGCTACCAGAAGGAGGCGATTACCGGACATCGCCCGACCTGGACGGTCGGCGTGAACAAGGCCGCCAAGAACAGCCCGCTGCATTCCGATCTGCGGTCGGGTTCATATCGCGTGCGAGATCCCTTCGGCTTCGTCAACGGCACCAAGGGCAGCGGTCCCCGCTTTCCCGAACAGCGCAAGCTGAAAAGCCTGGAAGCTAAGGCTTTCGACACGATGGGTCTCGATGCTAGCGCGACCTCCTCGGAGATCAAGAGCCGCTACAAGGAACTGGTCAAGAAGCACCATCCCGACGCCAACGGTGGCGACCGCGGTTCGGAAGAGCGGTTCCGCGCCGTCATCCAGGCCTATCAATTATTGAAGCAGAACGGTTTTTGTTAGTTCCCGTCCTTGCTCTTGGTCTTCAATCAGGTATGGTCCCAAATCGGCTGAGGCCGCAGGCAACCGCGGCATAACTTTCTGCGTTTGTCCCACAGGCGCCTCGGCCACTTCCGGGCGCGGCGTTTCTTGTCCGGGACTTTGTTCAAGAATGCTCGCAAGCGATGGATTTTGTCGCCCCCGAGGTTTCGTTTCAGTCCCGGAGAAGCATCGCCGACGTTCCGACATGAGCGGGCGCGGACCTGATCTGCGGCGTCATGGTAGCGATATGGGCTGAAGACAGTATGGTCGGGTGTCGGTCACCCGCCTTGGAGACATGATGAGCAAGATTGACCTTGATATTTCGGAGATTCCGGACACCACCGTTTCGGTCAGGGAGGTCTTTGGCATTGATTCCGACATTCGCGTTCCGGCCTACAGCCAGGGCAGCGCCTATGTTCCGGATTTCGACCCCGACTATCTCTTCGACCGCGAGACGACGCTCGCCATTCTTGCTGGCTTCGCCCATAACCGGCGCGTGATGATCTCCGGCTACCACGGCACGGGCAAGTCCTCGCATATCGAGCAGGTCGCAGCCCGCCTCAACTGGCCGTGCGTGCGTATCAACCTCGACAGCCATGTCAGCCGCATCGACCTCGTTGGCAAGGACGCGATCGTTCTAAAGGACGGTTTGCAGGTCACGGAATTCAAGGACGGCATTCTGCCCTGGGCCTACCAGCACAACGTCGCGCTCGTCTTCGATGAGTACGACGCCGGCCGCCCCGACGTGATGTTCGTCATCCAGCGCGTGCTGGAATCGTCCGGCCGCCTGACGCTGCTCGACCAGAGCCGCGTCATCCGTCCGCACCCGGCCTTCCGGCTGTTTGCCACGGCAAACACGATCGGCCTCGGTGACACCACCGGCCTCTATCACGGCACGCAGCAGATCAACCAGGCACAGATGGACCGCTGGTCGATCGTGACGACACTGAACTACCTGCCGCACGACCATGAAGTGAACATCGTCGCTTCCAAGGTGAAGAGCTTCGGCAAGGACAAGAATGGGCGCGATACCGTGTCCAAGATGGTCCGCGTTGCCGATCTGACCCGCGCTTCCTTCATGAACGGCGACCTGTCGACCGTCATGAGCCCCCGCACCGTGATCACCTGGGCTGAGAACGCCGAGATCTTCGGCGACCTCGCCTTCGCCTTCCGCGTTACCTTCCTCAACAAGTGCGACGAGTTGGAGCGCCCGCTGGTGGCCGAGCACTATCAGCGCGCTTTTGGCGTCGAGCTGAAGGAAAGCGCCGCCAACATCGTTCTGGAGGCCTGAGGCCGACCGATCATGGCAGCTCGCGGTGACAATTCGAAAGCAAAGCCGGGTTCGCCAGTCGACGTCGAGCCGTTGCGCCGGGCGATATCAGGCAGCGTTCGCGCGATTGCCGGCGACGGCGACGTCGAGGTGACCTTCGCCAACGAACGTCCTGGAATGACTGCCGAGCGGATTCGTCTGCCGGAGCTTTCCAAGCGTCCGACGATGCATGAGCTGGCGGTAACGCGCGGGCTTGGCGACTCGATGGCGTTGAGGCTTGCGTGCCACGACGACAAGGTGCACGCGACGATGGCGCCGCAAGGCTCCGACGCGCGGGCGATCTTCGACGCTGTCGAGCAAGCGCGCGTGGAATCGATCGGTGCGCTGCGCATGGAAGGCGTTGCTGCAAACCTCCGATCGATGACCGAGGAGAAATACGCCAAGGCGAATTTCTCCGGCATCGAGCGGCAGGAGGATGCGCCGATCGGCGAAGCCGTCGCCATGATGGTGCGCCAGAAGCTGACCGGCGAGACGCCGCCGGCATCGGCGGGCAAGGTGCTCGATCTCTGGCGCTCCTTCATCGAGGAGAAGGCCGGATCCGACCTCGACAACCTTCCCGGTGTCATCAGCGACCAGCAGGCCTTTTCCAAGGTGATCCGCCACATGCTCTCGGCCATGGAGATGGCGGAAGAGTATGGCGACGACGCCAGCGATCCTGAATCCGATGACGAATCTGATCAGGAAAACCAGCCGAACGGCGACGAGCAGGATCAGGACGAAGTCGATGACGACGCCGGTTCCGACGCCGCACCGGTAGAGGACAGCGAAGTCGCCGACGAGCAAATGGAGGACGGCGAGACCGAAGGCGCCGAAATCTCCGACGATGACATGCAGGAGGAAGGCGAGGAAGATTCAGAGACGCCGGGCGAAACCCGCCGTCCGAACACTCCCTTCGACGACGTCAACGAGAAGGTCGACTACCACGTCTTCACCGAGGAATTCGACGAGACGATCACCGCCGAAGAGCTCTGCGACGCCGCCGAGTTGGAACGCCTGCGCGCCTTCCTCGACAAGCAGCTGGCACACCTGCAGGGCGCGGTCGGCCGTCTCGCGAACCGCCTGCAGCGCCGGCTGATGGCGCAGCAGAACCGCTCCTGGGATTTCGATCTCGAGGAAGGCTATCTCGACCCGGCGCGTCTGACGCGCATGATCATTGATCCGATGCAGGCGCTATCCTTCAAGATGGAGCGCGACACGCAGTTCCGCGACACCGTCGTGACGCTTCTAATCGACAACTCGGGCTCGATGCGCGGCCGCCCGATCACGGTCGCAGCCACCTGCGCCGATATCCTGGCCCGCACGCTGGAGCGTTGCGGCGTCAAGGTCGAGATCCTGGGCTTCACCACAAAGGCCTGGAAGGGTGGGCAGGCGCGCGAGAAGTGGCTTGGTAGCGGCAAGCCGCAGACGCCGGGTCGCCTCAACGATCTGCGCCACATCATCTACAAGTCCGCCGATGCTCCCTGGCGCCGGGCGCGCGCCAATCTCGGCCTGATGATGCGCGAGGGCCTGCTCAAGGAGAACATCGACGGCGAGGCGCTGATCTGGGCGCACAATCGCCTGCTCGCCCGTCGCGAGCAGCGCCGCATCCTGATGATGATCTCCGACGGTGCGCCGGTCGACGATTCGACGCTGTCGGTCAATCCGGGCAACTACCTGGAGCGCCATCTGCGCGCCGTCATCGATCGGATCGAGACGCGTTCGCCGGTCGAGCTCCTGGCGATCGGCATCGGCCACGACGTGACGCGCTATTATAGGCGCGCCGTGACGATCGTCGATGCGGACGAGCTGGCCGGCGCCATGACGGAGCAGCTTGCGTCGCTCTTCGAAGACAAGTCCGTCCAGCCGCGGGGCGGTCGCCTCCGTCGCGCCAGCTAACCGCGAAAGGACGCTTTCTGGATGCTCCGAAAGCCGTTCGCCAGGCTGATCTCAGTCGCCCTCGGCCTGGCGGCCCTCACGCTGCCAGCGCTTGCCGATGGTGACGTCGAGGTCCGCGGCCGCGTCATCACCGATTTCAAGATCGGTTCGGACAAAACTCGCTTCGGTCCCCTCGAATTCCTCGGCGGGCTGGAAATGGTCTCGCCGCAGCGGCTGTTCGGCTCGCTGTCATCGATCCGCTTTCGATCGGACCGAACGTATTTTGTCGGCGTGCTCGACACCGGCCACTGGATGACCGGGCGCATCGAGCGCGATCCTCAAGGGCGCCTGTCGGGCCTCGCCGATGTCGTGATCACCCCGATGAAGAATCGCGACGAGCAAAGCTTTGAAGGCAAGGGGTATATGGATGCCGAGGGTATCGCGCTTCATGGCGACCAGATTCTCGTTTCCTTCGAGCAGGACCACCGCGTCGACGTCTATCCCGACCCCGGCTTCGAGACATCGCGTGCGATCGACACCATTCCCATTCCGTTCCCCGAACGATCGCTGCGTGGCAACCGCGGCTTTGAGACCATCGCCGTTTCTCCCGTGGACAGTGCCCTCAAGGGCGGGACATTAATCGTGGCCGAACGCAGCTTAGACATCGACGGCAATGCCTATGCCGCGATTCTGGACGGGCCGTTGAAGGGACGGCTGTCGCTCGCTCACTATGGCGATTTCGACGCGACGGACGGAGCCTTCCTGCCGAATGGCGACCTCTTGCTGCTGGAGCGGCGGTTCAACGTCGTAGAAGGCATCGGAATGCGCATCCGCCGCATCAAGGCTGCCGACATCCGCCCCGGCGCTGTCATGGACGGCGAGATATTGTTGCAGGGTGACTTCAGCTATCAGATCGACAATATGGAAGGCCTGGATGTCTTCGCGGCCGAGGATGGGACCACGCATGTGGTGATCGTCTCTGATGACAACCACTCCATCCTGCAACGCAATCTCATGCTGGAGTTCCGGCTGGTGGAGCCGCGAGCCGGCGACACGGCTCGCCTGCAGAGATGACCGCTCGGCGTCAGCCGCCGAAATAGACCGGCCGGTCGATATCCGCGATCAGCCCAGGACCGGTTGCCTTCCAACCCAGTTCTTCGCGCGTGCGCTTGCTCGAGGCGAGATTGTCCATCGCCGCGAAATGCGCAATCCAGCCGAAGTGTACGGCCACCTCCTCAGGAGACTTGGAAACGACCGGCACATTCAGCCGGCGGCCGATGACCTCGGCGATCTCCCGGAAGCGAACGCCCTCTTCAGCGACGCCATGATAGCGGATGCCCGCCTTGCCCTTTTCAAGCGCCAGCCTGTAGAGTCTGGCTGCGTCCAGTCTGTGCACGGCGGCCTAGAGATTGCCTCCTTCGCCGGCATAGACCGAAAGGCCCTTCGCGCGGGCGATGCCGATCAGCAACGGCACGAAGCCGTGGTCACCGTCGCCATGAACCGACGGAGGCAGGCGGATGACGATAGCGTGCACGCCCCGCGATGCAGCCGCGGCGGCGGCCTCTTCGGAGGCGATGCGGGGAGAGGCGGCGCTCGGCGCATCCTGCTCGGTGGTCAATCGGCGTTCTTCTCGCCCCGCTGCTCCCGGCTCAGATCTGCTTAGCCTCTGCTGGTGCCGAAGCGGATGCGCGCTTCTTCTTCAGTTTCCGCAGCACGGGGGGTCTTTTCCGTCGGATTCTCATCGTCGTCTGGATCGCCGGTAGAGCCTACTTCATCCATCCGGTGGGCGATGGCGAGCGCGTAGATAGTATGCAGAACGTTCCGGTCGGTGACGTCAGGATCGGTCAGGGCCAGCAAAGAGGCACGCACGATCTTCTTGCTGGTGGCTTTGGGACACCGTTCCAGCACGAAATCGAAAAGCGCCTTGCCGGAAAGACCTTCCGTCGCGCCGTCCAAGAGCGCCTCATAAACTCGCTTCCGCTTCTCGCTCACGATTGGTCCTCCGGTTCGATGCGATTGCGACACTATCTGTCATAAAAACGTCATCAACTACCACCGCCGTGCATGGCATACATAGATTCTTTTTGCATTCGAGCGTGGCCGCAAAGTGTCGCGGCGAGTATCTTTTCGGCAAGTCGTCCCGGGGTCCTTGCCGATAAAAAAAGGCGGAGCGATAGCTCCGCCGAATAGCCTAGGAATGAAATTCTAGGCGGGCGCGCATGCCTAGCGGGCGGTGGCGGCCCGCATCGGGCGCAGCACGTTCATCAGTGCGCCGTAGGGCAGCAACATCACGAGGCCGACGATCATCTTCACCGCGAAGTCGCCGATTGCCCAGGAAATCCAGCGCGGCGCCTGTGCGGTAAAGACGCCGAGGATCGGGGCGGATTCGAGCGCGAAGGGATCGTTCGGGCCGAGGAGGACGAAGAAGGCCGCGAAAGCGAAGGAGAAGAAGATCGCCGTATCCAGCATCGAGCCGATCAGCGAGCCGACGAGCGGGGCGTGCCACCAGGCCTGCCGTCGCAAGCGGTTGAAAACCGAAATATCGAGCAGTTGGCCGGCGAGATAGGCCGAGCCGGAGGCGATCGCGATGCGCGGAACCGAGGTGTAGAAGGACAGTGCCACGCCGACGACAAAGCCGGCGAAGACGACCTTGCGGGCAGCCTGCGGGCCGAATTGACGGTTGGTAAGATCGGTGATCAGGAAGGCGACCGGATAGGTGAAGGCACCCCAGGTCAGGATGTCGGCCAGATTGATGCCGGCGAACTCGGCATTCAGCGGGAACTGCACGAGGAAGTTCGAGGCGACGACGACCAGCGTCATCAGTGCGACATAGATAAGCGTAGCGCGCGTCGTCAGCATTTTTTTATCCTGGGGTATGCCACCAGTTGGAGGGAAAGACCGGCAAAGCAAAAGGCTTGTCCGGAGATCATCCGTACAAGCCTTTCGAAGCCGTATGAAGAAGAAGCGGTCGAAGCTTAGGCAGCAGCGGCTTCGGCAGTCTTCTTGACGATCTGGCGACGCAGCAGACGAGCGCGCATCGACAGTTCATTTTCGCTTGCCTTGATCAGGAAGGCATCGAGACCGCCACGATGCTCGACGGAACGAAGAGCAGCAGCCGAAACGCGAAGACGATAACGCTGGCCGAGCGCGTCGGAGATCAGCGTAACCTGGCACAGGTTCGGGAGGAACCGGCGCTTGGTCTTGTTGTTGGCATGGCTGACATTGTTACCAGTCAGGACTGCCTTGCCGGTCAATTCGCACATGCGGGACATGGAACACCTATTCTTGTTTTTCTCGGCCATCGGTTGCATGCCCGCGCAAAACCGGGTTAGCAATCCAACAGGCCATGATTGGAAAGTTGCGGTTCTATAGTCAGACAGGCCGGGCGCGTCAAGCCAAACCTTGGCATTTCCCGCAATTCTGTCAAAAAGCTCGTGTTTGCTTCGTTGTGAGACAGGCGTATAGACCGTGATGAACGGCTTTACCAGCTGCCAGAACAAGGTTCATTTCATGGCTCATCCGGGCAAACGCATTCTGATATCCGCGATAGCTGCGCTGATAGCCGTTCCGGCCGGCGCAAGCGAGATCGTGCATCGCACGGAATACAGGGTTTCCCTAGGAATCCTGACAATCGCCCGCGCCGCCTTCCTGACGAAGATCGAGGACGACAAGAGCTACAGGGTCTCCGGCGACATCAGTTCGGCCGGCCTTGCCGATCTCGTCACCAATATCTCGGCCAAGACAAGCGTCGACGGCGTGTTGCGCGGCGACCGGCTGCAGGCGTCCCGCTACTATCTCTACTACAAGAGCGGCAAGCGCGCCCGCACATACGAGGTGCGCTACAGCAACGGCAATATCACCTCGACGACAGTCAAGCCGCCTCGGAAACCTCCGAATAACTGGGTCAGCGTGCCGGCAAGCGACATGCGCTCCGTCCTCGATCCGATCTCGGGCCTGATCTTTCCCGCAGACACCAATGTCTGCGCCCAGAAGCTGCCGATCTACGATGGCGAAATGCGCATGGATCTGGTGCTATCGCCCAAGGGTGCGCAGAACTTCTCGACGGCGGGTTTCAACGGCAAGGCGACCGTATGCAGCGTGCGGTTCGTCCCTCGCTCCGGCTACAAGAAGGGTCGCAGCGACATCGACTATCTGAGCAAGAGCAGCCGGATGGAAATCTGGTTTGCCAAGTCGGATGCGGCAAATGTATATGCTCCGGTCTACGTCCGTATTCCGACGCAATACGGACCGGTGACGATTACCGCGGTGAAATACGGCGCAAGCTGACGGAGCAGGAGCCTCCGTAAAGGGGGACAGGTGAAGCTTCGGGCAACGCTAATCGGCTTTACGGCGATCCTCATGTGGTCGTTTTTGGCACTGTTCACGGCCGCCTCCGGCACGATGCCGCCGTTCCAGCTGTCGGCCATCTGCTTTGCCATCGGCAGCATCCCCGGCATCGTCGTGCTGATCCTCAATCCGTCGCGACTGGCGCTGCTCAAGCAGCCGGCCAAGATCTGGATCGTCGGGATTGCTGGCCTGTTCGGATACCATTTCCTCTATTTCACGGCGCTCAGGAACGCACCGGCCGTCGAAGCCGGGCTGATTGCCTATCTCTGGCCGTTGCTGATCGTCGTCGGATCGGCGCTGCTGCCGGGAGAGCGCCTGCGTTGGTATCATATCGTCGGCGCCCTGGCCGGCCTTTGCGGCACCTTCCTGATCGTTGGCCGCAACGGTATCGATTTCGACGGCGCCTTTGCCGTCGGCTATGGCGCAGCCCTCCTTTGCGCCTTCACATGGTCCGGTTATTCGCTCCTGACGCGTCGCTTCGATGCAGTGTCGACCGATGTCGTCACCGGCTTTTGCATGGCGACCTCGATCCTGTCGCTCATTTGCCATCTCGGGCTCGAGACGACCGTCTGGCCGGAAACGGTATCGCAGTGGATGGCTGTCGCTGGCCTCGGGCTCTTTCCCGTCGGTGCGGCCTTCTATGCCTGGGACTACGGCGTCAAGAATGGCGACATCCAGATTCTGGGCGCCGCAAGCTATGCAGCACCGCTTCTCTCGACGTTAAACCTGACACTGTTCGGCTTTGCCGGGCCGAGCTGGCGCATCGCCCTCGCCTGCGTGTTGGTGACCGGCGGCGCCGTGCTGGCGGCAAACGAGATGTTCCGCCGAAAGTCCGCGGCGGTTGAACAGCGCGCCGCCGCGGAGTATCCTTAGCCAGCAGGCTTCCAGTCCGACGCCGCCATCTCGAAGGAGGCGAATTCGAAGCCCGGCGCAACGGTGCATCCGACCAGCGTATACTCGCCACGGGTTTCGGCCGACTGCCACCAGTTGGCCGGAATGATCGCCTGCGGTCGCTCGCCGTTGAGAATGTCCGTGCCAAGCACTAGCGTCTCGCTGCTGCTCCCATTTTGCGAGCGGTGAAGCGCAAGCGGAGCCCCGGCGTAATGATGCCAGACCTCGGCAGCGTCATGGACACGATGCCAGTGGGATCGCTGCCCCGCCTTCAGGAGATAGTAAATCGCCGTCGAGTGGCCGCGCGAACCACCCTCGGTGTCGCGGAATGTCTGCACATACCAGCCGCCTTCGGGATGCGGCTCCATTCCAAGTTCGCGAATGATATCGTCCGGGGACATCAAAAATTGTCCTTGCGCCGGCGGATTTCCGCGAAGACTTCCTCGTTGGTCTTGGTTTCCATCAGCAGGTTGCGGCGGATGGCAGGATCAGCCGCGCGCAGAAAAGGATTGGTTTCCTTCTCCAGTGCCAGCGTCGTCGGAATCGTGAACTTGTTCTCGGCCCGCAGGGCCTCGATCTCGGCCGCACGGACTATCAGGCGCTGATTGTCCGGATCGATTGTCAGGGCGAAACGGGCATTGGAGAGCGTGTATTCGTGGCCGAAGTAGATGGCCGTTTCATCGGGCAGCACCGCAAGCTTCTGCAGCGAGTGCCACATATCGGCGGCCGGGCGCTCGAAAAGACGCCCGCAGCCGAGTGCAAACAGCGTGTCGGCGGCAAAGAGCAGCTTGTCGTCGGCGAAGTGGTAGCAGATATGTCCCGCCGTGTGCCCGGGAGTCTCGATGACCTGTACCGTGTGGTCGCCGAACAGGAAGGTATCGCCGTCGGCCATCGTCTTGTCGAGACCCGGGATCGCCACCGCCTCGTTGATCGGACCGATAATCTCGCAGCCATATTGCTGCTTCAGCGCGAGGTTGCCTTCGACGTGGTCGGTATGGTGATGGGTCGTAAAAATATGTGAGATCGTCCAGCCGCGGCGGGCTGCCGCCTTCTCGACCGCGCCTGCATCGGGAGCGTCAATCGAGGCGGTCAAGCCGGTTTCAGGATCGTGGACCAACACGCCGAAATTGTCGGTACGGCAGAGAAAAACTTCTAAATCCAACGGTTTCATAGTCTCAGGCAGCCTCTTTATCGCGGGTATACCGGGAATGTAGAGGGTCCTGCCTTGAAGTCCAACCGCCCACTGATAACATTTACCTCGATGCACGCTGATATCGTCGACCTACGCCAGTTCTATCATTCCGACCTCGGACGCATTGCCGAGCAGTCGATCGCCATGGCGCTTTCCTCGCTTTGGGTTCGGCTCCCGCAGGAGCGTCTCGTTGGTCTGGGCTACGTCGTGCCCTTCCTAGATCGCTTCCAGTCCGACACGGAGAGAACCTTTGCCTTCATGCCGGCAGGGCAGGGTGCCGTGAACTGGCCTGTGGGGGCGCTTTCCTCGACGGCCCTGATCTTCGACGAGGAGCTGCCGTTGCCCGATTCCTCGATCGACCGGGTGCTGATGGTCCATTCGCTCGAATTTGCCGAGAGCCCGCGGGAAACCCTGAAGGAGCTGTGGCGGGTGCTGGCGCCAGGCGGGCGCCTGGTCATCGTCGTGCCGAACCGCCGTGGCGTCTGGGCACGGATGGAGCATACGCCGTTCGGCTCCGGGCGACCCTATTCGCGTGGGCAGCTGACAAGTCTCCTGCGGGAAACCAATTTCACGCCAGGCGCGACGGCCGAGGCATTGTTCTTCCCTCCCTCCAAGCTTCGCACCATGATGCGCCTGCGCGGCCTCTTCGATCGTGTGGGACGCACCTTGTGGCCGGCATTTTCCGGCGTGATCGTCGTCGAGGCGCAGAAGCGGCTCTATCAGGGCCTGCCGGTTGCCGCCCGTGCGTCGCGGCGCGTCTTCGTGCCGGTTCTGGCGCCGCATGGTGTTCCAACGACACGCAGTCGCTAGGGTCAGGACCCTAGAGGTCCCGCAGCACTCGACAAGGCCGCCTTTCCGTTCTATTGCCACAGGCAGTTTTCAGCCGAATTTTTCCCGGTATTTTCCAAGGTCGATCTCATGAGCGAAGAGAAGAGCAAGCCCGTTCCGCGTCCCGGTATTCTGGATATTGCAGCCTATGTGCCGGGCAAGGAACATGCGCCGGGTGTCGCACGCGTTTACAAGCTCTCCTCAAATGAAACGCCGCTCGGCGCGAGCCCGAAGGCGATCGAAGCTTTCCGCAACGCCGCCAGCAGTCTCGAGCGTTATCCGGACGGCCAAGCAACGGAGTTGCGTGAGGCGATTGCGGCCGTACATGGGCTGAACCCTGCCAACATCATGTGCGGCAACGGTTCGGACGAGTTGCTGGGCCTGCTTTGCCATGTCTATCTCGGGCCGGGCGACGAAGGCATCATCACCGAGCACGGCTTCCTCGTCTACAAGATCCAGATCATGGGCGCCGGCGCGACTCCGGTTGTCGTCAAGGAGAAGGACGCGACCGTTGACGTCGATGCCATTCTGGGCGCCGTCACGCCGAAGACTAAGATCGTCTTCATCGCCAATCCCGGCAATCCGACCGGTACCTATGTCCCGGTCAGTGAAATCCGCCGCCTGCAGGCAGCTCTGCCGAAGCGTGTCGTTCTGGTGCTCGATGCCGCTTATGCGGAATATGTTCGTCGCAACGACTACGAGGCCGGCATCGAGATCGTCTCGTCGAACGTGAATGTTGTCATGACGCGCACCTTCTCCAAGGTCTACGGTCTGGCCGCGCTTCGCGTCGGTTGGATGTATGCCCCGGTAGATATCATCGATGCGGTCAATCGCGTCCGCGGCCCGTTTAATATGAACGCGGCTGCCATTGCCGCCGGCGCGGCGGCCATTCGCGACCAGGCCTTCACGCAGGAGGCGGCTTCCTTCAACCAGATTTGGATCGAAAGGATAACGGGCGCGCTTGAGGCTATCGGTCTCAAGGTGACGCCGTCGGTCGCAAACTTCGTTCTCATCCACTTCCCCGACGTCGATGGCAAACGCGCGCCTGAAGCCGATGAGTTCCTGACCAGCCGCGGCTACATCCTGCGTGCGGTGAAGGGCTACGGATTTCCGAATGCGCTGCGCATGAGCATCGGCCCGGAGGAGGCGAATCGTGGCGTCATCGAAGCGCTCGGCGAGTTTATGGGACGCAAGTCATGACCGCGCAGTTCGATCGCATAGCGCTGATCGGGATCGGCCTGATCGGCTCCTCCATTGCGCATGACATCAAGCGGCTTGGCCTCGCAAAAGAAGTCGTTATCGCGACGCGCAGTGCAGATACCCTGAAAAGGGCTGAGGAACTGCAGCTCGGCGACCGCTACAAGACGTCGTCGGCCGAGGCGGTGAAGGATGCGGACTTGGTCGTCGTCTCGGTGCCCGTTGGCGCGTCGGAGAGCGTTGCGAAGGAAATTGCTAGCAGCCTGAAGCCTGGCGCGATTGTAACGGATGTTGGCTCGACCAAAGCCTCGGTCATCGCGCAAATGCAGCCGCACATGCCGCCGCACGTGCACTTCATCCCCGGCCATCCGCTGGCGGGCACGGAGAAGTCCGGTCCGGACGCCGGTTTCCCGGGGCTCTTCGAAGGGCGCTGGTGCATCTTCACGCCGATCTCAGGCACCGACGAAACGGCGTTGAAGCGGCTGCGGCAGTTCTGGGAAGCGTTGGGCTCCAAGGTCGACGAGATGGATCCGGAGCATCACGACAAGGTGCTCGCCATCGTCTCACACTTGCCGCACATCATCGCTTACAACATTGTCGGTACGGCGGATGATCTTGAAGCGGTCACCGAATCGGAAGTGATCAAGTATTCCGCCTCCGGCTTCCGAGACTTCACGCGTCTGGCCGCTTCCGATCCGACGATGTGGCGGGACGTGTGCCTGCACAACAAGGATGCGATCCTCGAAATGCTGGCGCGTTTCTCCGAGGACCTCGCCTATCTGCAGCGGGCCATTCGCTGGGGCGAGGGCGACAAGATCTTCGATCTTTTCACCCGTACCCGCGCCATCCGTCGTTCGATCATCAAGGCCGGCCAGGATGTCGACGCACCGGATTTCGGGCGCCCGCATCCGCTCGAAAAGAAAGCCTGATTTCAGATCGGCGGGATCGATCCCAACGGAATGAAGCCGCCGACCGTGGCATTGCCGCGTGCAACGACGAGATCGACGGAAACCTTGTCACCGCCGCCCGCCAGCGCCTTCAGCAGCTTGGCGGCGGTGTCGACGGTCTTGGCGATCTCGGGGAAGGTCTGCTTGACGCTGTCGCGCCAGGGGCCGAGTTGCTCGATCTCCAGCTTGAATTTGCCCGACAGGTAGCCCTCTTCATCAAAGGAGAATGGGCCGCTCAGCGTCATGACCTTGCCGTCACCGATGTCAGCCACGACCTTGCGCAATTCACCACTGGCGCCGTAAAGCCCCTTCTGGTCGCTGCCGTCGATCATGCCTGCCTTGCCGGCGAGCGTCACGTCAGCACTCGCAGAAAGCTTGGGGAGGGCGGGCCAGTCCTTAATCGCCGTATTGGCATCCGTCACGGAGATCGCGCCGTCAAGGTCGCCACCGTTCTGGCGGAGGTGGATTTCCGTATGGGCAGCGTCGAAGTTGATCGTCTGGCCTGTCTGCGAGGACACGGCGGTGCCCTTAAGCCCGTCGATGACGGTCGAAGAGCGGTCAATGCCCTTCAACTTGGTGATCAGGCTGGATTGCAGGCTTGCCCATTCCGCATTGAGCGTCAGACCGTGGGCACTGCGGATCTCTGCCGGCGAATCGAGTTCCCACACGATATGACCGGGAGCGTAAACCTGGGCTGCGGAGCGCAGTTCGCCAAAGGTCGCCGAGACACCATTGACGGTATCGTCAACATCGACCTTCGAGCAGAACAGGCCGATCCGGAATGGATAACCGCGGAAGTCGATATCTGTGCACTCGCCGCTGACGCCTGCCGTATTGCCGGGTGCAATCGCCTTCAGCACGGTGTTCTTCAACTCGGACGCGGCATAGAACCAGGCGCCGGTATAAAGCGCGATCACCAAGACGATACCGCTGCCGAGCATCCAGAATTTTCTGCCGCTGCGGGATGGGCTTGACGCTGCCATGATGTTCTCCAATGGTGACTCGCGAGTGGAAATGTCGGTCTGGCGTGCGATATGGACGAATTTTGGGTATTTGGCTACGGATCACTGATGTGGAATCCGGGCTTTGGGTTTTTGGAGCGTTCTCAGGCTCTTGTCCGTGGCTACCGGCGTTCGCTTTGCGTTCATTCCTGGGTGCATCGCGGCACCGAGCAGAATCCGGGCCTCGTACTCGGCCTTGATCGTGGCGGTTCCTGCCGTGGCATGGCCTTCCGGATCGCGCCGCATGAGTGGGACGAAACAATCGACTATCTCAGGGAGCGCGAGCTCGTAACCAACGTCTATCTCGAGCGCTGCCTGCAGCTACAACTGGCCGATGGCAGAACAAGCAAGGCGATCGCCTATGTTGTTGATCGCAAGCACACGCAGTATGCTGGTGGACTCGACGCGATCGCGGCGGCACAGGTCGTCCACGGCGCTAAGGGCAAATCAGGACCGAACGACGCCTATGTCTTCAACACGCTGGCGCACCTGCAGGAGATGGGCATTCGCGATCACTGGCTGGAGCAGGTGGTCGGCGAAGTGGAACGGCTGAGAAACGGGGCTTGAGCTCAGGCCGTCGCTGCCTTCGCCTTCTGCAATTCCTGGAGCCGCTGAACGGCGGTCGGCGGAAGCGGCAGATTCGGATTGCGCTTGACGGTGTCGACCAGCAGTTCGTCGCTCGCCGTCTCGGTCACGTCGATCAGATGCGCAAAGAAGGCATCGGGATCCATGCCGGGCTGGATCGGCGGCAGTATCCGCACCTTGAAGTGACCGGGGTAGCGCATCGTGCGGCGTCGCGGCCAGAAGAGGCCGGGATGCATGGCGACCGGCACGACCGGCAGCTGCAGATCGCGGTACATACGGGCAATGCCGTATTTGTAGAGCGGCTCGGCGCCGGGCGGGCGGCGGGTGCCCTCGGGATAGATGATCAGCTGACGGCCGGTTGCCAGCTCTTCCTTCGTGCGCTTCAATGCCTCGACCATGACCTTGCCGCGGGCCCCGCGGTTGATCGGGATCATCCGCTGTTTCTTGGCATACCAGCCGAAGAGCGGGATCCACATCAGCTCACGCTTCAGGATGTAGACCGGATCCTTCAGCCACGGCAGAAGGGCATAGGTGTCCCAAAAGGATTGGTGCTTCGGCGCCAGGATATAGCCGCCATCAGGCAGATTCTCGATGCCCTCAATCTCGAAGGTCGTGCCGACGATCTTCTCCATCAACCAGTGGCTCGACAGCGCCCAGTTTTTCGGTATGCGATAGGCGTCCTTGCGTGGCGCGACGAAATAGTAGGGGGACAGCACGATCATGCGAACGATGAGGTTGGCGTAGAAGATCGTGTTAAAGAGAACGGAACGCAGGGCGATCATAAACTTTCCCAAGGCCAATGTCCGCAAAACGCGGTTGCGCCCTCCTACACGATATTGACCGTCAGAAAAAGGTTTCGCTGAGCTTTAGCCGGAGACGCCGGCCGAACGCAGCCCCGCATGACGGCCGAGACCCGTCAGATTGCGCACGCCGGCGAAGAGCACTTTCGCATATTCGGCAAGCATGACCCGCACGGCGTTGGGATCGGTGAACCAGTTGCTGGTCTTCAGATCCGTGTTCACCACAGGATAGGGAATAAACTGGGTTTCGGAATCGACGTAGGCGAGTTCTGCAAGGCTGCGCGGCATATGGTAGTTGTTGGTGACGATGAGGACGCTCTTGTAGCCGCGCTGGTGGATCCAGTTCGATGCTTCCTGGGCATTGCCGATCGTGTCGAGCGCGTCGTAGCCGACGTCGACGCAGCAGGAGAAAAGCTCCGGCGAAGCCTGGGTCATCCTGCGGATCTGCTTCGGCGTGGTGGTCGGGTGCACGCCCGAAATCAGCAGGCGCTTGCCGGCACCTTTCTGAAGTAGCTCGACGGCCTGATCGATGCGCTGGTAGCCGCCTGTCAGAACGACGATCGCATCCGCGCGCGGATCGAGCGGAGGCTTCAGGGTCGTAACGGAATCGGCAAACCGCAAGAAGCCGCCGAAGATGAGGGCGATGCCAAGGATGAAGGTAACGCCGCCCCAGCGCAGCATGCGCCGTAGGGGACCGCGGCGCGCAGGTCCTCCCTCGGAGCGAGCAAGCTCCGTTCCAGGGCGAATCGGGGTGCGCGAAAAGTTGCCCATGCTCATGAATCAGAAAAATATATGCAGATTGCGGCGGCGAACAGACGCTTTCATGGCAAAAAAGGCATGTAAAGCTCAATTCACGAGCCCGTCGGCACGTGCCGGATCGGAACGCAGCGTGTCAATCTCGTAAATGGTCCGCATTACCGTCAGCCGGGCCGTGAAGGTCGTCAGCAGGGCGATGACGATCATGGTGGCAAAGATGCCGGCATAGCCAAGCGCACCAACCGAAAACGTGCCGAAGAGAGCGGTTGCCTGATCCGTCTGCGGGGTGGCCAGCGTGCGGCTTTGCAGGAAGCCGGCCGTCAGGAAGAAGAGCGCGGCAAGGGCGCTGCCGACCGCCGATCCCTTGAGGCTGATCTTCAGAAAATGCTTCTGAAACTCAGTGGCGACGAACGAGCTTTCCGCGCCGACGAAGTGAAGAACCTCGACGATGTGGCGATTGCCGGACAGGGCGCCACGGGTCGCGAAAACGACTGTCAGCACCATCGCCGAAAAGACCAGCAGCAGGATGCCAGTGCCGATCATGACGGTGGTGTGGGCCATCGAAACCAGCCGGTCGACCCAGGTGCGGTGATCATCGAGCGAGGCCTGCGGAATGCTTTCCTTGAGCAGCGAGCGCATCGCCTCGAAATCGGGCGGATTGTTCTCGTCGATGGTGATGATCACCAGCCGCGGAACCGGCAGTTCCTTGATGTCGAGCCCGGTGCCGAGCCAGGGCTCGAGCAGACGGGCGGTGGCTGCTTCATCAACAATCTGGCCGTTCTTCGTGCCGACGAACGTCAAGGCGAGATCACGTGCCTGCGCCAGTGTTTTGTCCATGTCCAGCCCCTCTTCGGGCTTAATCTGGATGGTGATCTCGCGGGAAATCTGGCTCTCCCAGCTGGCGGCGGTGGAACGCACCATGCTGACGCCGCCGAGCGTCAGGCAGGCGAGGAAGGCCATGATGGCGATGACCACCATCAGCGCATTTCCCTGGATGTTGGCGGAAGGCAGGATCGGCGCCGTCGGGCGCACCTTCATCTCCGGCCGCTTCGGGCTTTTTGGAGCGGCCTCTGCCGGCGGTTTGGGGGCGGCTTTAGTCATGGATATCAAGGTGCCCTTCCGAGAGAATCATACGGCGGGCTTCCACCTGGTCCATCAGCGCGAGATCGTGGGTCGCAATCACAACCGCCGTGCCAAGACGATTGAGTTCAAGGAAGAGATTGAGCAGACGGCGGGCCATCGGCGGGTCGACGTTGGCGGTCGGCTCGTCGGCCAGAAGGATCTCCGGACGGTCGATCAAGGCGCGCGCGATCGCGGCGCGCTGCTTTTCGCCGCCTGACAGAACCGGCGGCAGGACGTTGATGCGTTCGCCAAGGCCAACCCATTTCAGGAGCTCGAGCACGTCGGTCTTGTAGGAGCTTTCGTCCTTACCGCGAACGCGCAGCGGCAGCGCCACGTTCTCGTAAGTGGTCAAATGGTCCAGCAGACGGAATTCCTGGAAGATGATCCCGACACGGCGGCGCAGCAACGGCAGCTCTGGGCGCGGAATATCGGAAATGTCGCGCCCGAACATGCGGATCAGCCCGCGGGTTGGTTGCAGCGACAGAAACAGCAGTCGCAGCAGCGTGGTCTTGCCGGCGCCCGAAGGACCCGTCAGGAACTGAAACGACTTTTTCGGAATGTCGAACGTCAGGTCCCGGAGAATTTCCGGGCCCATCCCATAGCGCAAACCGACATTTTCGAAGTGGATCAACGGTAGATCAGTCTTTTGTTTGTTCACCGCACGACTTGTTAACCAACAGCATTAACAACCAGTAAATTTTACCGGAAAGACGCCGCTTTGATGGCGATCTTTGCGAAGCATTAACCATTAAAATTTACGACTGGGCAGGATTCGTTTCAATGCCGGATTTCCGTCCGGCCCGAAACCATGTGGACACCGGAAAGGCCGTCATCATGACCTCCTCCTCGTTCAGACGCCAGGCGCCCGGCCGCGCTTATGATTTTCTGCCGCCAGAGCCGGCCAAGCGCGAGGCCCGCCGAACACGACCGGTCGATGTGACCGACGCTGAATTCGTGGTGATAACGAACAGTCGCGCGCAGACCTTCAATGCACGGACCTTCAACGACAATCGCCGGCGTCCCTCGGCCTCTTTGGTGATCCAGCCTTCGTTACCGCGAACCTTGATGGAATCATTCATTCGAGCGGGCGAATCCTGGTTGCAGCAGGCATCGGTCAAGACCTTCGTTGCGCTTGTGCTTACGCTGTCGGTGCTGGTGTTCGGTCTCTTCGGTGGCTTCTCCGGCCTCTCTCAAAGCGAAGCTGCATCGACGGACTCGCCGCTACATTTCTCGCACGTCACGATGACGCCGCGTGATGCGAACGGGATGAGGGTGCTGTTGATCAACGGCATCATCGACAATCAGAGCGGTACCACCCAGGCCGTGCGCCCCATCCGAGCGGACCTGTTTGCCGGCGAACAGCTGACCGCAAGCATCGTGATCAATCCGCCTGCGGATGTCATTTACGGTGGGAAAAGCCGCGGATTTTCTACAAGAGTGCAGTACGCGGGTGGAAAAATGCCGGAAGTCCGGCTCTCCTTCATGCCGTAAGGGGTGTTTCGTCCCGCCGTTTGTGGTAACGGCTTGTCCTTCTATTCATGGAGCAAGCCTTCTTATGCCCGTCGTGCGCGGAAAAAACATCGAGCCACTCTTCACCGCCGAGCAGATTGCGGAGCGCAACCATGCGATGGCGAAGCAGATTGCAGCCGGACCGACGAAGGATCTGCTGGTCATAGCCGTGTTGAAGGGCTCGTTCATCTTTGCCGCCGACCTTATCCGCGCGCTGCATGACAGTGGCCTGGCGCCCGAAGTCGAGTTCATCACGCTGTCGAGCTACGGCACTGGCACGGTGTCGCAGGGCGTTCGGATCGTCAAGGATATCGACAGCGACGTGAAGGATCGCGACGTTCTCCTGATCGACGATATTCTGGAATCCGGCCGCACCCTACTGTTCGCCAAGGAACTGCTTTACGAACGCGGCGCACGCAACGTCACCATCGCCGTGCTCCTTGACAAGAGCGTCAAGCGCAAGGAAAAACTGGAAGCCGATTATGTCGGCTTCGAATGCCCCGACTATTTCGTCGTCGGTTACGGCATGGATGTCGCTTACGCGTTCCGCGAACTCCCGTTTGTCGGCGTGGTCACCGGCGACGCCTGACTGTGCCACAATAAGACGGGTTGTTAACCATCCCGTCCATCCCTTCCTGCCGTTTACCGATCGCAAAGGAAAGTCGTGTGATTTGCGTTGCGGGGCATGAAACGGAGTGATGCACACCATGGCGAAAATTCTGATTACGGAAGACGAGGACTCCCTGCGCTCTTTCGTAGCCCGCGCTTTGCGTCTTGACGGTCATGAGACCGAAGAAGCCGCCGATGGTGCGGAAGGACTGGAAAAACTCAGAGACGGCGTCTACGACCTGCTGCTCTCGGATATCCGCATGCCCGTGATGGACGGCATTGAGCTGGCGCATCAGGCAAAATCCGCCTTTCCGGCGTTGAAGATCCTGTTGATGACCGGCTATGCGGAACAACGCGAGCGCGCTGACGATTTGGCGGAAAAGATCGTCGACGTCGTCTCGAAGCCCTTTGCCTTGCCGGATATCCGCAAGGCCGTCGCGCGTGCGTTGGCCGCCTGAGGCGGCTAACGGCACTCCTCGACAATTCAGCCCTCGTCGGGGACGAATTTGCCTTCGTAGCGTACACGGAAATTGCGGCGCTGGAAGTCCTGCTGAAAACATACAAAGATCAATTCGATATCCGCCAGGCTGTCGCGCTTGTGAAGCAGGCTGAGCGTCACGACGATGACGCCTGCATAGCCGCGCGTCAGCCTGAACGCCGCGTTGCGGATCGCGTTGGCCTCGGCATCCTGCCGGTCGTCGCGCCGCTCGTAGATCACCCAGAAGCGGCAGATGTCCCAGGTCGAACGGAGAATCTCGGTGATCTCCGCCTGGAATTGTTCGGCATGCATGCCAGGGGACCAGGAAAGAGTGCGCTCGCCTTCGTCGGCTACGACGTTGAGGTAGCCATCATAGTCGCCGGTGCGGGAGAGTGCGTTCTCGATCAGCTCAAACGCTGCGTTTTCACCGATTACCGTCTTGAAGAGAATTGCCATCGAATCGCTATCATTAATCACCTGCAGGGTGACAATACGAAGCTTTCGCCAGGCAGGGCTAGCCTCGGCGACGAAATTAGAAGCCCGGTGTCCGTGAGGTCACGCACGTTCAATGCCAACGTCCCCGCTGGACGAGGACGGTGGCACCATCGGCAAAATCCACACCGCGGCCTGTCAGTAGTCGGGGCAGGCGGGATTAATCGTCGTTCCGCTGTTTCCGCCCTGCGTCTGCAGCGTGCCAGGAGCCGGCCTCGGTGGGCAATTGACGGGACGTCGTCCCATAGTGCCATTGGACGAGATGCTGCCTGTCGTCTCCATGCTGTAGGGGGCCGGTCTGTAAGCGTCCGAATACCGCCCACTTCGGGTCGATTCGTAGTTGTCGTAAGCGAGCGTCTTGCCGCCGCTGTTCGTCGTGGCAAATCCACCGATATCCCATGCGCTTGCCGTGCCAGCAGCCATGCCGAATCCAAGAGCGACAGCTGCGATCAGCCTCAATTCCGTTTTCATGGAAGTACCCTCAACTCGTGCCCAAAACGACGCAACCTCGCGTCACAGTAAACACATAGGTATCTACGGCGTGTTGGCGTTGAATCTCACGGGATTGTGACCCGAATTGGCACAAGAGGGCCTACTGGATGTCCAGCAGGCGCTCCAGATAGCGTCGTTCGATTTCCTGCGATGGGTTGTTGCCAAGCTTTTGGCGAATGGCGTCCAGGATTTCACGGGCGCGCTGTACGTCGATTTCGTCGGGTACCTTAACCTGATCGCCGAAATCGGGTCCTTCGGCGCGGCGCGGACGGCCAAGCGGGTCGCGGCCGTTCTGGTTGCCTTGCCCGACCTGGCCTTGCGGACCTTGTCCCTGTTGGCCCTGCATTGCCTGCATCATCTGGTTCATCATGTCGCGCGCGCCCTGGCGCAACGCCTCCAAGGCACGTCCCTGGCCCTGGATGGCCAGTTCACCGCGCCCCTGGCCGAGTTCGCGTCCGGCGCCTTCCATTTCGCGCTGCGCCTGGCCGAAGCCCGGGCCGGGCTTGATGCCCATGTCGCCGAGACCCTTCTGTAGCTCGCCGAGCTGCTTGCCGAGTTCGTCCTGGCGCGAACGCAATTGCTTCAGGGCTTCGCGCAGTTGCTCGGCCGTCATTTGGTCGGAAGGTGACTGCCCCTGCTGATTCTGACCCTGCTGGCTTGGGTCCTGACCCTGGTCTTGCTGGCCCTGTTGCTGATCCTGCTGCATGCCGTCGTTGTCCATCGGCATGTCGTCGAGAAGCGGATCGTTCATCCCCATGTTGGGGTCGCCGCGCTGCATGCGGTCCTTCAGCTGCTGGTCCAGCTTGAAGGTTTCTTCCATCAGCTTCTGCTGGTCACGCAGGATCTGGCCGAGCTTGTCCATCTGCTGGCGCATTTGGCTGTTGTCCTGGCCCTGCTGCCCTTGTTGCGGCCTGCCGGCCTGCAGGTTGTTCATCATCCGCTGCAGCTCGGAGAGCATCTGCTGGGCAGCGTCCCGGTTACCTGAACGCGCCAGATTCTCGATCTGGTCCATCATCCGCTCGAGATCCTGCAGGCGAATGATGTTCTGAGCGTTCTGGTTCGGCTGCATCGGCGCATTCTGCATGCGCTGGGCAAGCTCCTTCATGTATTCCTGCATCGCCTTGCGCAGCTCGTCCATGAGCTTCTTGATCTCACCATCAGGTGCGTTGCGCTGCAGGGCATCCGCCAGGTTCTGCTGGGCGTTGCGCAGATTGCGCTCGGCCTGCGAGAGGTCGCCATCTTCCATGCCGATCGCGATATCCCAGAGGTAGTCAGCCGTGTCCTTGAGCGCCTCCTCGCCCTTGGCAATCTTCATCCGCGTCAAGGCGGATTGCAGCAACAGGTAGTTCGTCAGGTTAGGGATCGTCTCTTCCGGGCGAAGCGTCAGCGCTTCGTTCAGTGCGATCGCTTCCGGCATCTTCCGGGTATCGAGCGAGAAGACCTGCCGTTCCTCGGCCACGGCTGCGGCAAGGGGCTCGTTGAATGGCCGGGCGGGCAGCGTCATCTCGTGCGGCGGGCTGCGACCGGTCTGGCCTGCTGCGTCCTTTGCCACGAGGGTAATGCGAACCCGCTTGCCCGAAAGCGGATGCTCGGTGAGGTTCTTGCTGGTCAGCCCCTTGGCGTCTCGCGAATTGCGGCGAGGAATGTCCAGGCGGAAGTCCGGCAACGGGTAAAGCGGTGTCGCGGTCGGATCGGTCTCGACAGGAACGATTTCTGCCCGCGCTTCCTGCACGCCGTAATCGTCCTTGACGGTAAAGCCGATTTCAAGCGCACCGTTGACGGTTGGCTTCGGCATTCCATTGAAGGCGATCTCGGGCGCCTTATCGGAAATGACATCGAAGCTCCAGGTACGTCCGTTGACCTCGAGCCTGCCATTTTCCTCGAGCTTCATCAAATGCGTGGTGGCGGAGGGAACGGGGTTGGCTGCCGCCGCGCCTTCAGCCAGCTGCGCCGCTGGCGTCGCGGGCTGCTTGGCCGCTTCCTGGGGCGCAATGTCCTGCGCCTCGCCGTTCTCACGCCGGAAGACGACCTTCTCGGCGGTTTTGCCGCCGCTGACACGGACCGTAAGGTTCGAGAGTTCGGGAACGCGGATCGCCGCCTGCTCGGTGCCGGTTGCCGTCAGGTAGATCGGGGCGCGGCCGGTATAGGAGGGGGGCGTGACCCAGGCATCGATGCGCACGGCAGGATCGCTCGCTTGCGGTGCCGGCCGCGGCTGTAGCGCATCCGAAATCGAGCCGCCGCTCGGCGACAGCGAATAGGCGAAGGCCATTACCACCAGCAAAGCCGGAACGGCACGCAGAGCCAGCCGGTCGTGGGAGGCGATGTCAGGGCGGGGGAAGCCGGTATCGAGCGCTGCGATCTTCTCCGCCATACGCGTCTGGTGTTCGCGCCAGAGGGCACGCGCGAAGGGGGTGTCGGTGGCGGGCTCGTCTTCCTGAACGGCCACCGGCTGGTGTTGCAGGCCGTTGCGCTGTTCGAGCAGCCGATCCGCAGCGGCCGTGTCTGGCCAATAAAGCCGGCGAAGGGGAAGGAGCGCAGCAACGAAGGCAACCGCGAAACCGATCAGCAGCGCCACGCGGAGCCAATCGGGCGTATAGCGGAAAACGCCGAACCAGGACGCCGCCAGATAAAGCGCTGCGACCGAAAAGATCGGCAACAGCAGCGGCATGATCTGCTCGGACAGCAGGACCAGGCGCGCTAGAAAGCGCTTCGCCGCAACCAGCCGCGCCAAGGACGGCCTCAGGGCAAATGCACCGTGTTTCTCCCTGCTGGAGCTCTTACTCAATCCGGTCTCCGCGAGCTGGCGTTCGAAGGCAGAGTGCACTTACGGCGATCGCCGGGGCAGTTCGCTCTCCGTCAAGGATAACATTCTTTGTGGCGAAGGCGAGGGCAAGCGCCGGCCAATGCCGGATTTTCACGGTTCTTCGCCAAAAAGTGATGCCATCGCTGAGAGCGCGTGATCAGTCCAGCCAGGTCGGGACGGAATCGAGACCGATCAGCTCTTCATAGGTCCCGCGCGGGCGAATCACGTGGAAATCGCTACCCTTGACCAGCACTTCAGGAACCAGAAGGCGGCTATTGTAGGTGCCTGCTTGCACCGCGCCATAGGCGCCTGCGGAGCTGATGGCGAAGAGATCGCCGGGCTTTGGCATCGCCATTTCGCGGTCGAGCGCCAGGAAATCGCCGGTTTCGCAGACAGGACCGACGACGTCCGCCTTGATGCGCGGTGCGTTCGCCGCCGAGATCACGACGGGGCGGATCTCGTGATGGGCTTCATAGAGGGTCGGACGGATGAGGTCGTTCATCGCGCCGTCGACGATGACGAAGGTCTTTTCGCCGCCGTCCTTCACATAGATCACTTCGGTCACCAGGATGCCGGCATTGCCGACGATCAGGCGGCCGGGCTCGGTGACGATCTTGCAGTTCAGTTCGCGCAGCTGGCTCTTGACGATTTCGGCATAGGCTTCCGGATGCGGCGGCGGGTTGTTGTCATCGCGGTAGGGGATACCAAGGCCGCCGCCGACATCGACGTGATGGATATCGTGGCCGTCGGCGCGCAGCGTGCTAACCAGTTCGCGCAGTAGCTTGAAGGCGTCTTCGAATGGCTGCAGTTCGGTGATTTGGCTGCCGATATGCATGTCGATGCCGGTCACTTCGATGCCGGGCAGGCTGGCTGCGCGGGCATAGACGGCGCGGGCGCGCTCCCAGGAAATGCCGAACTTGTTTTCCTTCTTGCCGGTCGAGATCTTGGCATGCGTCCTGGCGTCGACATCGGGATTGATGCGGAAGGAGACGGGCGCCTTTTTGCCCGCCTTGACGGCGCGCTGGTTGAGGATTTCGAGTTCCGGCTCGGACTCGACATTGAAGCAGTAGATGCCGGCCTCGAGCGCGAAGTCCATTTCCCGCGGTGTCTTGCCGACACCGGAGAACATGATGCGCGATGCCGGGATACCGGCGGCGAGCGCGCGGCGCAGCTCGCCTTCGGAGACGACATCGACGCCGGCGCCGAGACGACCGAGCGTCTTCAGCACGGCCTGATTGGAATTCGCCTTCATGGCGTAGCAGACCATGGCATCGACCTCGCTGAACGCTTTGGCGAAGACGCGGTAGTGGCGCTCGAGCGTCGCCGTGGAGTAGCAGTAGAAGGGCGTGCCGACAGCCTTGGCGATCTCGGGAACGGGAACGTTCTCGGCGTAGAGGACGCCGTCGCGGTACTCGAAATGGTTCACGTCAGTGGCCTCTTAAAGCATGTCTCCCGAAAGTGGGAACCGGTTTCGGGGTAAGGACATGCGCAACAACAAAGACTAAAGCGCGACTGGCGAATCTGAAAGATCGCCGCGCGCTTTCGCGCGCTTTAGAGAAGCGGATCGAGGATGAAGGGCCTGTCCGCGGTGCCCGGCTGTGGCGTCGGCTTCGATGAGTCGCCGGTCTTCGTTGCGTTCGCGCTTGGCGGATCGAGATCGCCTTTGCGCCCGCACCCGGCGACGGCAAGGCCGATCACGGCAAAAACAACCGTCAGGCGGACGATCTGCGGCAAGCTCTTCTGCATGGAATTCCTCTTGGAGCGGCACTGTTGGACACCTTCATAGCGAAGTTTATCCACCTTGTGCACCCTGATTGTTGAGGTCAGTTGCGGGCCCGCCAATAGGCGATCTGCTTGCGCACCTCCAAAGGCGCGGTGCCGCCGAAGCTCTTGCGGCTTGCGACCGATGCCTCAACCGTCAGCACATCGTAGACCTTGTCGGTGATTTCAGGATTGATCGCCTGCAAGTCGGCAAGCGACAGCTCGGCAAGATCGCAACCCTTGCTCTCGGCAAGCGCCACGGCGCGGCCAGTCACATGGTGGGCGTCACGGAACGGCAGACCCGCCTCGCGCACCAGCCAGTCGGCAAGGTCGGTTGCCGTCGAATAGCCGGAGCCGGCCGCCGCCTTCATGCGCGCGGCGTTGATTGTCATGTCGCGCACCATGCCGGTCATCGCGGCGATCGCCAGTTCCAGGCTTTCGGCAGCATCGAAGACCTGTTCCTTGTCTTCCTGCATGTCCTTGGAATAGGCGAGCGGCAGGCCCTTCATGATGGTGAGAAGCGCCACCAGCGAGCCGTTGATGCGGCCGGTCTTGGCGCGCACCAGTTCGGCGGCGTCAGGGTTCTTCTTCTGCGGCATGATCGACGAGCCGGTGGAGAAGGCGTCCGACAGGCGCACGAAGCCGAATTGCGGCGTCGACCAGATGACGATTTCCTCAGCCAGACGCGACAGGTGCATGCCTGTGATGGCTGCGATCGCCAGGAACTCGATGGCGAAGTCGCGGTCCGAGACGGTATCGATCGAATTGCGGGTCGGCTCGCGGAAGCCGAGTGCCTTCGCCGTCATGTGGCGGTCGATCGGATAGCCGGTGCCTGCGAGGGCGGCCGCACCGATCGGGCTTTCGTCCAGATGCTCGATGGCATGGCGCACGCGCGAACGGTCGCGGCCGAACATTTCGACATAGGCCATGCAGTGATGGCCAAAGGTGACGGGCTGCGCCGTCTGCATATGCGTGAAGCCCGGCATGACGGTGTCGGCATGCTCTTCGGCGCGGTCGAGGAAGGCTGATATCAGGTTGGTCAGCAACTGCTCGGTCTTCTGAAGCTCTTCCTTGACCCAGAGGCGGAAGTCGAGCGCGACTTGGTCATTGCGGGAGCGCGCTGTGTGCAGGCGGCCGGCGGCCGGGCCGATCAACGTCGCAAGGCGTGCCTCGACATTCATGTGAATGTCTTCGAGCTTGCGGGAGAATTCGAAATTGCCGCTTTCGATCTCTGACAGGATCGTGTTTAGCCCTTGAACGATCTTGTCTTTATCATCCGCCTGGATGATGCCCTGGTGGGCGAGCATGGTGGCGTGGGCGATTGAACCGCGGATATCCTGCGCAAACAGCTTCTTGTCGAAACCGATCGAGGCATTTATCTCCTCCATGATCGCATCTGGGCCGGAAGCGAAACGTCCGCCCCACATCTGGTTGGAGGATTTGGTGTCCGTGCTGTCGGCCATGACGATGCCTGCCTTGAAGAACGCGTGTCTCGGAGAATGAAATGACGACAAGAACGCCCCTGCGCCTGCCATCCCTGAAGCTGATCGGGATCGCGGCCGTCGCAGGCATTATTGCCGGTGCGGCAGCGGTTTACATCAGGGAAGCCGGGTCTGGCAATGGCGGGACGCAAACGGCGTCGGGCGAATGCGCGGCGACAAAGGACATCGCCACGAGAATTGCGCCGCTGCTCAAGGGACAGGTGGCGGCGATGGTTGCTCCTGACGAGCACCGCAAGCTCACCACCGTTGCCTTCAAGGGCCCCGACGGCAAGCCCATGACGCTCGACAGTTTTGCCGGCAAGACCGTGCTCTTCAATCTCTGGGCAACCTGGTGCGTGCCGTGCCGCGAGGAAATGCCGGCTCTGAACGCGCTGGAGAAGGAGTTGGGCAGCGACAGGTTCCAGGTCGTTCCCGTCAACATCGATACCGGCGACGACGAGAAGCCGAAGGCCTTCCTCAGCGAAATCGGTGTCGATGCGCTACAGTTTTATCGCGACAACACCATCGAGGTCTTCAACAGCCTGAAGAAGGAGGGGTTCGCCTTCGGCTTGCCGGTCACGCTCCTGATCGACGGCAAGGGCTGCCTGATCTCCGCCATGAACGGCCCCGCCGCCTGGGACAGCGACGACGCCAAGGCGCTAATCAAGGGTGCGGTTGGGACGTGAGGCACTAGGCGAGCGGTGGGCCGACGATCGCGATATTGTTCTCGGCGCAGCAGCGCGTCAACGCGTCGATCATCTCGGGAGACGGGGCGGTCGCGGCGGGAAGTTCCGGCTTGTCTGCAATGCGGCTTGCCTGCCGCAGCATCGTCTCGAAGTCGTCGCCACGCGTGATCGTCAGGCAATGGGCGCCAGCGGCACTTTCGATCCGAAAGCAGTGCGGGATACCCTTCGGCGCAACCAGCGTCTGCCCCGCACCGGCATGGACGTTGCGGTCTCCGATTTGAAGGCGCATCTCGCCTTCCAGAAGATGGAAAACCGCGTCTTCGCGGTGGTGAACGTGCAGCGGCGGTCCACGCGATACGATCCATCGATGGAACGCTTTCCGCCATGGTGGACGAGGCTCTCCAGTCCCACGGACTTCGTCGTGATGTGACGCTCGCACCCGCCCATTTTCAGGGCGTGGCGCTCGCCGTTGCCGCCGGTTCGCATATCGCCGCCGTGCCCATGCAGTTTGCGAGGGCGTCAAGGCGCAGCTCGACCTGAAGGTCTTCGAACCGCCCATCGATGTTCCCGCGCCGCACGTGAACCTCTACTGGCACTCTCGCTATGATCAGGATCGAGCGCATGAGTGGATGCGATCACTGATCGTGACGACGGTCTCGGAGTTGGGATTCCCCCTTTAAAAGCAAAACTGACGGCCGGAGCGAGCCGGTGAAGCCATCACCGGCCTTTATTCGAAGCTTACATTGGCACCCGGTCTGTCCAATCGAAAAGATAAGCCAGGACCGATAGCCTTGCCGCGAGGCCCTGCTCAAGTTCGCACGACGTAGAAGATCTGACGAAGTTCATGACAGGGCGAAGATCCTGACTTCCCTCCCGATACCCTGCAGTTCCTCCATCCGGGAGACCGATGTGATGCCGCTGTCTCGTAGGATCTCTGAAACTTGGGCATCCCCGACAATCGCCTCCGTCGTCAGGATCACATTGGGATCAGCAAGGCCCTGTACGCGGGAAGCGATATTGACGGTCTGGCCGAAATAGTCCTGCCGGTCGTTCAGGCTGACTGCCAGGCATGGTCCCTCATGGATGCCGATCTTCAGGAGGAGATCTTCGCTGCCACGTTCGGCATTTAGCCGAAGCATCGCCTGCCGCATCCGCAGCGCGGCCGCCACCGCGCGATCGGGGCTCGGGAAAGTCGCCATCACCGCATCCCCTATGGTCTTCACGACCGCTCCGGTCTCTGTGGCGACGATCTCGTGAAGAACCCTGAAATGTGCTCGCACCAGATCGAATGCGGCAAGATCGCCGACGCGCTCGTAGAGGGCGGTCGAGCCCCTTAAGTCAGTGAAGAGGAAGGTCAGACTTGTGATCTGGAGACGCTGGTCTACGTCAAGTGTGTCTGTCCGATAGATGTCGCGGAAGCTCTGGTTCGTCAGCAGACGCTTGGCGGTCAGAAAGGCTCGTCTGCGGCCCAGTAGCTCGTGCAGGTCGTCTCCGGCGACGCAGACGTTCGGTACCACTCTGCGATCGGTGTGGTTCTCGAGGGTGAGCCGGAGAACGCCGGGACGAAACGTAATCGTTTCGTTCAGTGCATGCGCCTGGCTGATGACCATTGAGAGGTTCTGACGTTCGTGGGTGGGCTCACCTTTCACGTCGATAAACTGCGCCGAGTGTGTCACCGCATCGAAGATGATGACGAATTGCGCCGGCAGTTGTAGTGAGACGAAAGCCTTCTCGCCCGGCGCCAACTCGATCATCTCCAATACGATGCGTGCGAACCGCGCTTCGAAGTCATCGGGCAGATCGACCCCGGAACTGAAGAAGATTTGCCGGTAATACTCAAGTGGAGGCAACCGATCGGGCTCGTGGGCAGCAATCCTGCGCACTCTCGGACTGACCGTAAAGGTTACCTCGACCATTTCGTCGAGGGTTGGCTCGTATCCGGCCGCGCAAAGCGCGCAATGGTAGGTCTCTTGGACAACTCCCTTCAGGGTTGCGCCGGTGTCAAGGACGCCGCCGCATCCCGGGCAAAGCACATTCCAGGTCATCTCGAACGCGCCTATGCGGGCCGCATGGAGAAGCGCCGCGATGGTTTTTTCTTCATCGAGATGATGCGCATCAGCGAAGGCGAGCGCATTGATGCGGTTGAGATCGCGATCCGAGCCATGCATGACAACATTCTCGATGCACTCGACCGTCTGAGCGTCAGCTACCTGTCGCAAGCTCGCAAAAAGTACGTCCACTTCGCTCATTAGACAGGTCTCCGTGCGTATAACCCCACGGCGGACGACGCCAGTAGCGCGATCATAGCACGGGAAGTTGCCGATAGAAATCTCGACGCCTGGATGCTGCTCGCCTCCCGCTCTGTTTGATTTTATTTGTACCTAGCCTTCCGGTCGCAAGCAGTCACGAAGCCCCAGTGATGGCATTTGCCGCATAATGCAGGAAAATCTTGCCCTCGATTTTCCCCGCTGCCCGGCCCCGTGCCAACAGTCCTCTCGCTTCCGTCGCCGGAGTGTTTCGCGAGAGGTTGCAGGCGGGAGCCGGCGCCCTGTCCGAAGCTGTAACGTGCAGCCGAACGCAGGGAGGTGAAAGCCGGGTATTCGGGGTCAAAAAACGGTGCAGCCACAAGTCTCCCCCGGATGTTCCAGCATCCGGTTTGGTTCAGCCATGTCTGGACGGATCTGCCCGGACGCAGCGAGACGAGGCAATCGCCTGAAGGGATAGGGATATCCCGAAGAACGCCGCAGGCCACGCAAATGCGGAGCCATAATTTATTCGTCAGTGAGGTTCCGCATTTGCGTGGGCTCTCCGGATCGATGATTGATACTGCAGGCGGATGCGCCGTGCGGAGGGGAAGTCGTGGCCGGGGCGTGAGCGTCGACAACCTGGAGTACTCCTCGAAAGAGATCGTGCGGCCACCGATATTGAAGGCCATTGCCGAGCTCGCCATGCGGCGCTAGATTGTGAATGAGACGCAGTCGCGCGCCTAGCGATAGTCGAGCCGCGGCCAAAATCGATGGCCAGGGAGACGACATCTCCCAAGCTTTTGAAGCTTCAGTCGCTTCGCCCCGGGCGCAGGCGAGCCCTATCGAACGCAAGTCAGTTCACTGGTGCGACAGCATAGGAGGCGTAGATGGCAATTTCGCGCAAGCAGGCAGAGCGTTTGCTAACTGCGGACGAATGGCAGCTCGTTCAGAAAACCCACCATCCGGCAATGCAGGATCTGTCGGATGCTGATCTCTCCGATCTTGCCAAGCGCATACGGGAAAGGCGCGATCGGGCGCAAAGCGAGGCGAATAGGCAGCGCAGGGAAATCAGGGGCAAGGCGCAACCCAAAGGGGCGGCACCAGCGCGCAAAGATACGGGCACGCGGGCCAAACTCGAAGTTCTGGCCATGGGCGTGCGTAGTGTGAATGCCGAACAAGCCCGCCGGCGCAGAATGCTTGCTAAAGTTCAGATGGTCGAGAATTTGCGGGCCGCGTTGGCGCGAAGGAAAGAAGCGAAAAGCGAGAAGGACGAGGCATTCAACACACGTCAGGCGCATGCAGGCATGCACTCGATCGAAAGCTCGAAGCGCAAGAATCTCATCCGTCCGATGGAGCGAGGCAGATTGCGGAAGGCCGGCGCCGTTTCACAGGCGAAGCGCAACGCTCGTGGCGCATAGGCTTTGATGGTTCGCCAGCTCGGTGGTGTCTTAGCGGGTCGGGATCGGCGTGTCGCCGCGATAGTCATAGAAGCCGCGGCCGGATTTGCGGCCAAGCCAGCCTGCTTCGACATATTTCACCAGCAGCGGGCAGGGACGATATTTCGAGTCGGCCAGTCCGTCGTGCAGCACCTGCATGATCGACAGGCAGGTGTCGAGGCCGATGAAATCGGCAAGCTGCAGCGGTCCCATCGGATGATTGGCGCCGAGCTTCATGGCGGTGTCGATCGCATCAACGGTGCCGACGCCTTCGTAAAGCGTATAGATCGCTTCGTTGATCATCGGCAGCAGGATGCGGTTGACGATGAAAGCCGGGAAATCCTCGGCAACCGTCACCGTTTTTTCCAGCGAGGCGACGAATTCCTTGGCGGTGGCGAAGGTGCTCTCTTCCGTGGCGATGCCGCGCACGAGTTCGACCAGCTTCATGACCGGCACCGGGTTCATGAAATGGATGCCCATGAAGTGCTCGGGGCGGTCGGTGGCGGAGGCAAGCCGCGTGATCGAGAGTGAGGATGTGTTGGTGGCGAGGATCGCTTCCGGCTTCAGGACGGGACAAACCTGGGCGTAGATCTTGCGCTTGACGCTTTCGTCCTCGGTCGCAGCTTCGATCACAAGATCGGAAGCGGCGAGATCGTTGATGTCGGAGGAGCCGGAAATCAGGGCGAGAGTGGCGGAACGTTTGTCGTCCGTCATCTTGCCGCTCGTCACATGGCGGGCAAGGTTGCCGTTGATGGTGGCGAGACCATGCTGGACGCGTTCGTCGGAGAGATCGTAGAGCTGGACCTTGTAGCCTGCATCTGCCGAGACCTGTGCGATACCGCAACCCATCTGGCCTGCGCCGATGATACCAATTGTCTTCAACACCGCACTCATCTCCAAACCCCCGCTCGGCATACGCCCCCGCGCTGCCGCATTTTTCTAACAGAACTGCCGGGCAAATGATCGCCCGGCAGAAGTAGTAGCCCTTAAAATGATAATTTTCCAGTCATTCGCAAGTGCGAAATGAAGGCATCTGCTCGGTTCAAAGCGCCTTCTGCAATTCCGGCAGGACATCGAAGAGGTCGGCGACGAGACCGTAGTCGGCGACCTGGAAGATCGGCGCCTCCTCGTCCTTGTTGATGGCGACGATGACCT
>NZ_JACIFT010000030.1:0-52907 GCF_014197575.1 Rhizobium sp. BK538 | reverse complement strand
CAGTCTGCCCGCTGTGGCCCGCTGATATCCCTCCGGCTCTATGTCGGAAAGCACGGCCTTCAGCCGCGACCTACACCACCTCCCGGGGCACGATCTTTTGGCGGACGAGTAATTACCTTTCCGGGCACTTCGGTGCCCGGAAAATGCCTCAAGGAACAAAACAGGAATCAACCCGAATGAGTGCGGTGGAAGGGCATGGCTGACGCGGTAATTGCAAACTGGGATGGTCGCGACTACCAGGTCCGGTCCTTCTGGATACATGCCTCTGGTCTACGCGACCCGGAGAAGCCTCTGTGTTGGGAGTAAACTATACGGATGGATGGTGGGCGGGGTGCGATGCCCCGCCACCAGCGGCTGCCGTCAATGGGCTCCAGCTCCTCCACCAGAGGTCCGCTGGGTCAGCAGCAAGGCGACTGCGGCGATGGCCAGAACGACGCCGATCACAGCGAAGGTGTCGCTGAAGCCCATGATCAGAGCCTGGCGCTTCACGGTCCTGCCGAGGGTTACGATCGCCTGCCCCGTCGCCTTTGCATGGTCGGAGACGCCATGCGACTGGAAGTATGCAGTGAGCGTATCGATGCGCTGGCGGACCTCATCCCTGCCCATCGTGATAGACTGCCCGATGATGTTCGAATGGAACTGTTCTCGCTTTGTCAGCACCGTTCCAAGCGTAGCCGTTCCGACGGCGCCACCAAGGTTACGCAGCATGTTCGTCAAGCCGGACGCAGCCGCAGCATCCTGGGGTGCGATCCCGCCTGTGGTGATGGCGGTGATCGGAGTAAGCACGAGAGCCTGCCCAATTGCGCGGACAATGTTCGGGATCCAGAATTGATCGCCAGCATTGTCAGCCGAAAGCAGGATATTCATAAAGCAGCTAATGGCGAAGATGCTGATACCGAGGAAGCCGATATAGCGAGCGTCGAAACGCTTCATCATGATCGGAACCAGCGGGATCAGCAACAACTGCGGCAACCCGGTCCATGCCAGGACATTGCCGATCTCCTGCGCGTTGTAGCGCTGCACCTGGCCCAGATACTGCGGCAGAATGTAGACCGTACCAAACAAGGCGACGCCGACCAGCACGTTGACGGCAACGCCAATGCCGAAGTTGCGCTGCTTTAGCAGGCGGAGCTTCACGAGCGGCTTCTCGACCTTCAGCTCGATCCAGATGAATGCAGCGAGGAACACGAAGGCGATGATGCTCAGCTTCACGATGAACGGCGACGAGAACCAGTCGTCCTTGTTGCCTTCCTCGAGGACGGTCTGCAGAGCTGCGAGTCCGATCGACATCGTTACGATCCCAGCCCAGTCGCCCTCGCGGAGAAGGCCAAGGCGCATCGGCTGCTTCTCGAGCGTAGCCGCAAGAGCGATCGCCATGATGGCGCTCGGGATCGTGTTGATGAAGAAAATGGCCTGCCATCCGTAGTTCTCGGTCAGATAGCCGCCGATGGTTGGGCCGATCGCGGGCGCGAAGGTGACCGAAAGTGCGAAGATGGCGAGACCGATGGGTTGCTGAGGCTTCGGCAGCTTGGTGAGAACCATGGTGAAGGCCATCGGGATCAGGATGCCGCCTGCGAAACCCTGCAGACCGCGCATGGCGATCATCGAGTTCAGGTCATGCGTGAAGGCGCAAGCCATCGAGAATAGCGGAAACAGGATCGTGTTGACCAGGATGTATCTCCTAAACGAGAACACGCTGCTGAAATACGCCGTCAGCGGAATGACAATGATCTCGCCGATCAGGTAGGAGGTCGAGATCCAGGCGCCGTTGTCGACGCCTGTCCCGATGCCTCCCTCGATGTCGAGGAGCGAGGCGTTTGTGATCTGGATGTTCAAAATGGCCATGAAGGCGCCGATCATCCCTGCGAGGACGGCGATCCATTCCTTCGCTCCGGCCTTCTGCGAGGCAGCCGGAGCCGCCATCGCCGCTGATGTCGGCAACGTTGCTACGTTAGACATGACTTGATCCTCCTGGATCCGGGCGATCGCCTCTAGGGCTACTCGTTGCCGACCTTGGTATCGATTGTGGGGGTTACGGACATGCCGGGACGAAGGTCGCCGGAAGCAACACTCTCGGCATCGATCACGATGCGGACCGGAATGCGCTGGACCACCTTCGTGAAGTTGCCAGTGGCATTGTCGGGAGGCAGAAGTGCAAACTCCTGACCGCTGGCCGGAGCAAGGCTGTCGACGCGGCCGTGGTAGACGCGGTCTGGGAACATGTCGACTTCGATATCGACTTCCTGTCCGGGCCGCACGTCGGTCAACTGCGTCTCCTTGTAGTTGGCGACCACGTAGGCTGCTTTCGTCGGAACGACCGTCATGAGCTGGGTACCAGCCTGCACGTACTGTCCGACACGCAGTGTCCGGTTGCCGACGACGCCGTCGATCGGAGCGACGATCTTCGAATACGAGAGGTTCAGTTCAGCCTGTCGCTGAACAGCTATATCACGTGCGAGCGCTGCCTCAGCCTGCGCAACCTCGGCCTTGAGGATGTCGACTTGCTTCGTCGCGCCTTCCAGGGCGGCAATGTCCCGAGCCGTGGTCGCCCGGTTCGCGGCAATCTGTGAGGATGCCTGCTGTGCAGTCTGGACCGGTGCGTAGCCATTGGTGGCGAGGCGAGTATAACGCTTGTCGTTTTGCTCGGCGAATGTCTCGTTGGCGCGATCCACTTCGATGGAAGCATGGGCGGCCGCTATGACTGACTGCTGTGTCACCAGGGCGGCCTTCTTCGCCTCGATCGTGGCGCGGGCTGCATCGACGTCGGCCTTGGCTTGGTCGAGTGCGGTGGCATAGTCACGGTCGTCGATGACGGCCAGCACGTCCCCTGCCGTTACGACCTGGTTGTCACCGACGAGTACCTTGGCCAGGTACCCAGCGATCTTCGGGGCGATGGCACTGTTGTCTGCCTTGATGTAGGCGTCGTCAGTCGACACCTCGAAGCGGCCGACTGTCCAGTAGTTGTGGCCATAGTAGGCGGCGCCGGCGATTACGGCAAGCAACGAGACGCCCATCACGAGCTTCTTGATGCCACCGCCCTTCCGTTCCGTGGCTACCGGGGCCGCGGGTGCGGCGGCCACTGGAGCGGCGGGTGCCGGACGGTTACCAGCATCAGCGGTAGGTGCCTCCGGGGCAGCCGGGGCGGCCTTGCGGTCGGACTTTCCGGTCAGCGCGATAACATTCTCATCCATCGATATCACTCCTGCTTTCGGTTGCCGTCGCTTGGGCCGCAGCCGCATTGCATTAAGGAAACTTGTTATTTTCCAAAATATGCCTTATCTAGCGGATGTCAACGATAATTTGGAAAATTTTCATGTTCCAAAATAAGAGCGACCATCCGAGGCATAGGGGGCGACCCAGATCGAGGTCCGACAAGGAGACGCGTGACCACATCGTTAGCGTCGCCGACGAAGGTTTCCGTAGCAGCGGTTATGCGAATTCCGCGATGAGCACGATCGCCCACGTATCGGGCATTTCCACGAAGACGATCTATCGCTTGTTCCCTGGAAAGGCTGAGCTACTTGCAGAGGTCATCTCTAGGCAGATCCATCGCTTCCTCATGGAGATCGATCTTGCGACACTGCGTGATCTGGATCTTCGCGAGGGCCTGACGCGGCTGATGACGACCTACGGGATTCTGACTCTGTCCGAAGATGCAGTGCGGATGGCGAAACTCGTTGTTGCAGAGTCCGCCAGATTTCCAGAGGTGAGCACCGCCTTCTATGACAGGGCCATCGTGCCGACGAACAAGATCATCGAATGCTGGCTAGGAGAACGCATGGAGACCGGCGAACTCTCGATTGACAGTCCGGTGGAAGCAAGCGGAATTCTTCGCGGTATGATGATCATGGAGCCCCAGAGAGCGTCACTCCTTCTGAAGCAGAGAGCAATGACGCCCGACGAGATCAGGCGCCGGGCGTCAGAGTGCGTCGATTGCTTTCTATGCGGACGGTTGAACGCTCAATGAAAAAAGTTAGCCCCCCGAAGACAACGGCATCTGACGCCTCCATCTCTAAACTTGGGTTCGATCCGGAGTTCTCTAGTATCGAGCTATCGAGAGCGGATCACGACTAGGCGTATGATCGAGCATCTGGGAGCGGTGCTTCGGCGACATAGCCTTTAGGAAACTTGAAGTTTTCCTAAATAAACGCTATGGTAATGGGGAAGCCAAAGATAGGAATTGGGGAATGCAGGAAGTAGTGCAGGCTGAGAAACGTTCGCGAGGACGTCCTAAGGAGAGATCCGACGAAGAGACCAAGGGCGTCATCATCGACGCTGCGAACGACCAATTCAAGAAGGCTGGCTACGCATCTGCGAGCATCAGTGCCATCGCGCAGACCGCGGGCGTATCGACGAAGACCCTCTATCGCCTGTTTCCGGCCAAGGCAGACCTCTTCTCCGACGTGATCTCAGCGAAAATCAGTCGATACTTCCTTGGCCTCAACGCCGAGAGCTTATCAGGGAACTCGCTCGTCGAGGGACTCGAGCGCCTCCTGATAGCGTACGGCAGATTGACGCTTTCTTCCGAAACCATCGTGATCACCCGGCTCGTCCTCAGCGAGTCAGACCGCTTCCCTGAACTTGCCGCCGTCTTCTACGAGCAGGCGATTCGCCGCACGAGCAAGACGATGGAGGAATGGCTGACCCGGCAGGTCGAACTGAAGCGCGTCGTCATCAAGGACGTTCCCACGGCGACGGGTATGCTCCGGGGCATGATGGCGATGGAACCGCAGCGCGCAATTATGCTCGGGCAGATCCCCGAAATCTCAGACGATGATATCGTGGCACGAGCTAGGGTCTGTGCGCGCATCTTCGTTGAAGGATGTGGTCACACATAAAAGTCAATTCCCTGCTCGTCACCGTGACACCCGTGGCTTGAGCAGGTTCCCGCTGCAGCGCCTGCACATCGTTGGAAAGCGGCGGCTGGGCAATATAGACCGTGGCCGCCGCCCGGCCAAAATGCGGTTCCTCTGCCACCGCGTCGAAATAGGAGAGCCATTCGTGCATCTTGACGTCGGCAGCATACGGGCTTGGCCCGCATGTCTCGGCAAGAATTCGTTCGAATATGGCGCTCACAAGTTCTTGCCTTTCCTGCGCCATCATTCTTCAAACCGGCATCTTCCATTCTGGATCATTTGCATCAAATTAGCGTTGGTTCGCGACGCCGCTAAAAGCCTCGTCATGTGCATGACGTAGCGTGGCAGCGGTGAGGAGCGGGCTCTGCCCGGGTGCCCGATGACATGGGCGCCGGAGGGAGGCTCACGTGTCTTTGCCGCCATCAAAGCAATCAATCCAGAAAGAGGGACCCTGATCATGCCATTCATCAAGACCACGGACGGAACCGAAATCTTCTACAAGGATTGGGGTCCGCTCGATGCCCAGCCCGTTGTTTTCCATCACGGCTGGCCGCTCAGCGCCGACGACTGGGATGCGCAGATGATGTTCTTTCTGGACAAAGGCTATCGTGTGATTGCCCATGACCGGCGCGGACATGGCCGTTCCAGCCAGACGTGGCAGGGCAACGAGATGGACACCTATGCGGCGGACCTCGCCGCGCTTACCGATGCGCTCGATCTGAAGAATGCGATCCACGTCGGCCACTCGACCGGCGGCGGCGAGGTCGCCCACTACGTCGCGCGCGCAAAGCCCGGCCGCGTCGCCAAGGCGGTGCTGATCGGCGCTGTGCCGCCGATCATGGTCAAGTCGGACAAGAACCCGGGCGGCCTGCCGCTCGAGGTTTTCGACGGCTTCCGCGCGGCGCTTGTCGCCAACCGCGCCCAGTTCTTCCTCGACATCCCGGCAGGTCCCTTCTACGGCTTCAATCGCCCGGGCGCTAAAGTCAGCCAGGGCGTCATCGAGAACTGGTGGCGGCAGGGGATGATGGGTGCCGCCAAGGCTCACTACGATTGCATCAAGGCGTTCTCCGAGACGGATTTCACCGAGGATCTGCAGCGGATCACGGTGCCGACGCTGGTCATGCACGGCGACGACGATCAGATCGTTCCCTATGCCGACTCGGCACCGCTTTCGGTAAAACTCCTGAAGCACGGCACGCTGAAGACCTATGCCGGCTTCCCGCATGGCATGTGCACCACGCATCCTGATGTCATCAACGCCGATCTGCTGGAATTCTTCCTGGACTGAGATGGAGGATCATTCGCCCGGCTCTATACGGACCGGCGATCGTATGACGGATGAATACCGTTCGAACATTCGCAGGCGGATCCCTTGGGGACCCGCCTGCCGCACACCAGCATCTGCTCATCAAAGGAGACGCTCGTGACCTCACGAGATACCATTCCGAGCGGGTTGTCCCGACGCGACCTGCTGAAGCTGACGGCTGCCGCAGTGGCGATGCTTGCCTCACGCAACGCGATTGCAGCCGACTTCCACCGCTTCCAGCACAGCACGTTCGACATTACCGTCGTCAGCGACGGCTTCCTGACACTTCCCGCGGAGATTCTGCTTCCCGATGCCATGCCCGAGGAGCGCCAGGCGATCATGCAGCGGCTGGGCGGTAGTTCGGCGGTCGCCCCCGTTCAGGCCAACATTCCGCTGATCCGCCATGGCAACGACCTGATCCTCATCGATACCGGATCCGGCAGCCATTTCCAGGCAAGCGCCGGCAAACTGGCGGCGAACCTGCAATCACTCGGCATCGCGCCGGAAGCGATCACCAAGGTCGTTTTCACCCACGCCCATCCGGATCACTCCGGCGCCACGACCACCGCCAATGGCAAGGTGCTCTATCCGAACGCGCAGTATTTCGTCAGCGAAGCAGAGTGGAGCTTCTGGACCGACAAGGACTACGAGACGCACATGCCATCCGCGCTTCATGACTTTGCACGCGGTGCGCAGCGTGACCTGTTTGCCGTCAAGGACAGGCTGACGCTGGTGCGGCCCGATCAGGAGATCATTCCAGGGATGCGGATCGTGCAAACCCGCGGGCATACACCGGGCCATGTCTCAATCGAACTGGCTGGAGACGGCGACCTTTTGATCACAGGCGACTCCTGCACCAACGACGTGATCTTCTTTGAGCATCCCGCGTGGCATTTCGGCTTCGATACCGAGCCGGAGATCGCGCTGAAGACCCGTCAAACGCTGTTGGATCGTGCCGCGACCGACAAGCTCAAGATGCTCGGCTATCACTGGAGCTACCCGGGCGTCGGCTATGCTGAACGAAAGGATGCGTCCTACCGGTTTGTCTCGGCGTAGGTTTCGAAGCGGTTACTGCGCGTCGGCGGCTTCTGCCGGCGCGGCCGCCGACTGCGGCAGTTCTTCCGCAATCTCTTCGGCAACGGCTGCGAGATCGAGGTTCCCCCAGATCGACGCTGACTGGCGACGCTCCGTGCGACGGGATGATTTGACTTCGACGATGAACGGCTTCGACTGAGCGCGCATGGGGTTCCTATTGAAAGGCGTTGAACGAATCCATCAACGCCTCAAGCCTACGAAGCGTTCCGCGCTCGCGCAAGATCGCACCTCCCGCTGAATCCAGCCCCACACAGGCCAGGCACCGAGGAAACAAGCATGGGGCGAGCTCCGTTGCAGTTATTCAATCTGCGTGGAGCCCCATGCAAATTCCTGCGAAAAGTTCTTGAAGGAAAGATCGATGTCGATTACCTACCACGTCGCCGAACATGATGGCGCCTGGGCTTACGGCCTGGACGATGTCTGGTCGGAAACTTTCCCAACTCACGAGAAGCACTGGCAGCGGCCAAACACGCCGCAGAGCGACAACAGCTCGGTGGCCAGGATGCGGACATTACATATCAGCGTGCAAACGGCAGCTGGACAACGGAACGGTCGAACGGAGGCGACCGCCCCGAAGCCGATGTCGTCGATGACGCCAAGGAAAAAGACTAGGAATGACCATTAAAGAACGTTTTCTGAAGCAGCAGCATGCCTGGATGCTCAGCGCCTGCTATTCCCGCAAACATCCTGACTTCCATCGCTTTGGCGGCGTCGATGTTTCGATCTCCCCCCGCTGGAAAGACAGCGTTGAAACCTTCGTCAATGATATGATCGACACCCTGCCGCGCAGCCTCTCCGAACGCCGGATGGCGCTGAGAAACCCGCGCCGCCCGTTCGAGCCCGGCAATGTGGAATGGGTGTTCGCAAGCAAGCACTACGGCCTTCGCGCTCCTGATGGCACGCGGCCCGACATGGCGGACGCTCGTTTCCGCCGAGCGTAAGACGCTTCTGTACAGATCACATCCTTCGCCGGCGGAAGCTCCCCCAGAGGCTTCTTTTGCCGGCGAATTATTTTAGGGGCCTCAGATGCCAAATCCGGTGCCCCCTTGGCCTGCCCTCGCCCAGATCAATGTCACCAGCCAGTGATACCATGCAGGCAGCTTACCCTGCCCGTCCGTTGAATGTCGCAGTCCCGTCAGCGCGGTTGGCCACGCTGATATGCTACGCCACAGGCCCGATCGTTACCGGTGCTGCGCGTTTTTCGTCACCACAATCACAACAATTCCGACGATCGCGGCAAGAGCGCCCCAATAGACCCAAGGCGTCTGGTTGATCATGAAACTTTCTTCGGGATAGGGAAAATAGCCGCTGCCCTGCCCCATCCAGACCACTCCGATCAGGATGAGCAGACCGGCAGCAAAATAGCCAAACTTCACCATTCGATGTCCTCCATCACCAGCTGCGCGATGCCCGTTTCGCCCGCCGCTCTGGTTCTGCAGGCGTCGGTGCTACGGAGGCGACCTTACGCCTTCGGGAAATCGGCCGCGAGGCTCGTTCGCGCCATTCCTCGATCTGCGCCAGCCGCTGGCGCAACGGCAACACCACACCGAAACGACATCAATCTGGAAAGCCCGCGCGCCCGATCGGACACGCAGGCGATAGGACGGTTTACTGCAGCGTACGCGTCTGCATGTCCTGGCCGAGTGCCACGCCCTGATGGGCCTGCGTTCCAACTGCCACCCCGTCGAGGCCTGTCGCCACGACCGAGACGCGGAACTTGCCGTCGAGGTTGCGGTCGAAGATCGCGCCAACGACGATATCGGCCTCATCCTGAACCTCGTCGCGGATGCGGCTTGCCGCTTCGTCCACTTCGAAGAGTGTCATGTCGGTGCCGCCGGAGATCGAGATCAGAACACCCCTGGCGCCCTTCATCGAAATATCGTCGAGCAGCGGATTGGCGATCGCAGCCTCGGCTGCCTTCATCGCACGCCCCTCGCCCGAAGCCTCGCCGGTACCCATCATCGCCCGACCCATGCCGCGCATCACGGATTTCACGTCCGCGAAGTCGAGATTGATCAGGCCTTCCTTGACGATCAGGTCGGTGATGCAGCCGACACCGGCATAAAGCACGCGGTCGGCGGTCATGAAGGCGTCCGCGAACGTGGTCTTCGCATCGGCGATGCGGAAAAGATTCTGGTTCGGGATGACGATCACCGTATCGGCCGCCTCGCGGAGCGCCTCGATACCGACATCGGCTGTCTTCATGCGGCGGTTGCCTTCAAAGGTGAAGGGCTTAGTAACCACTCCGACCGTGAGGATGCCGGCGTTGCGGGCGGCTTGGGCAATAACAGGTGCAGCCCCCGTTCCGGTGCCGCCCCCCATGCCTGCGGTGACGAAGCACATATGCGAGCCAGCCAGATGATCCATGATCTCATCGATCGATTCTTCGGCGGCTGCGCGACCGACTTCCGGCAGCGAACCGGCCCCCAGCCCTTCGGTTATATGCGCGCCAAGCTGTATGCGGCGGGATGCCTTTGATGTCGCCAGCACCTGCGCATCCGTATTGGCCGCGATGAAATCGACGCCTTCGAGATTTTCCGCTATCATGTTATTGATCGCATTGCCGCCGCCGCCGCCGACGCCAATTACTGTAATTCTCGGTCGCATTTCGGAAATCCCGTTCTTGGCGTTCGTCATCGCAATCTCCTTCGTGCGTTTTTGTCATGGCTCCGCCTCTTGTCGGGAACCGAATCGAGCATCAGCCTAGCCGCGCAACAAGGCAGAGCCGGGGCGAAAGAACAAGATGACACCGTCTGAAACTTTATCCGGAACCTTTTTTGCCCTCGCGCTTTATTTTGAATCGTCCCCTGCCAGAGAGAGGAGTACCGTGCAGATGCCTACGCCCGCCACCCGCCAGTCAGTTACGCCTCCAAACGAGCATATTCTTACCGCCCAAGAGGCCCTGGAACCGCTGTTCCTCAAGATCGAAGAGGAGGCCGAGGTCCGGATGATCGGCGCCGCCATTCGCGCGGGCTGGTCTGCGGAAGATGCGGTGGCAGCCATCGACGAGCTTCGCCGCAACGAACTTCTTCCCGGCAGCGGTCACTAAAAAATCATTCGCCTTGAGGAAGGGATGACCTAAGTTCTGCGCGACCCACCAATCGCGGAAAGATCATCGCATGTCCCTCAAGAATATCTGCATCTTCGGCGCCGGTGCACTCGGCGGCGCGATCGCCGCCAAGCTTGCCTTATCTCTCGGCGCAGAGGCAACGGTTTCGGTCGTTGCCCGCCGCGCTCATCTCGCGGCCATCCGAAGCGATGGGTTGCGCCTCATTGAGGCCGGTGTAGAAGCACCCGTCACCGTCAATCTGACAGCTACCGACGATCCGAGGGAACTGCCGCCGCAGGATCTCGTCATCACCGGGCTGAAGGGCCATCAGCTCAGCGCCGCCGCAGAGGGAATCGACCATCTGCTGAAAGATAGCGCACGCGTCATGATGATCCTCAACGGCATTCCGTGGTGGTATTTTCATCGCGACCAGGACAGCGGGCATGCGGAACGGCAGTTCGACGAGCTCGATGAGGATGGCAAGCTTTGGCGCCTTGTCGGTCCGCAGCGCGTGGTCGGCTGCGTCGCCCACCAGGGCGCCGAAGTCAGCAAGCCAGGCGAGATCAGGCTTAGCAACAAAGGCCACTTTATTCTCGGCGAGCCCTCCGGCGAGATCACTGCAGATTTGCGCGACATCGAAGTGCTCCTGCAGCGCGCCGATATCGGTGTGAGACTCTCGAGCCGCATCCGCGACGATATCTGGAGCAAGCTGATGGGCAACGCCTCCTTCAACCCGATCAGCGCGCTGACGCGATCATTGATGTCCGATCTGATGGCGGATGCCGCGATCACCGACCAGATCGGCAAGGTTATGAAGGAGGTAAAGGCTGTTGGAGAGGCACTTGGCGCGAATGTCGGGATGTCCGTCGAGCAGCGATTGGAACAGGCCCGGCAAATCGGGCCGGTTCGCACCTCCATGCTGCAAGACCTCCTGGCGGGGAAGTCGCTGGAGATTACCCCGCTGGTGGGAATGGTCGTTTCACTGGGCCGCCTGACCGCAACGCCGACACCGGTTTCCGAAACGATCCTGGCGCTGGTGTCGCAGCTTGACCGGGAGAATTGCCGACCGGTGAAGTGAGTGCGCGAACGGTCGAGCGGCTTGCTGCCTTCTAGTGAGCCGCTCAGAAATTGATTTAGGGAGCCTCCACAACTACCTAGGATATAGAATTATTGCAACCACGCTGCAATGCGCTCGACTGCTTCAACGATCTGTGCCTCGGAGCCGGCGTAGGACATGCGCATCGACCTATTGCCTTCCAGCGGATCAAAATCCAGACCCGGCGTCGCGGCGACGTTGATCTCTGCCAGCATCCGTTTGGCGAACGCCATGCTGTCATTGGTGAAGCGCGATACGTCGACATAGGCATAAAAGGCACCATCCATCGGCGAGGCAATGGACAGGCCGATTTCCGGCAGGCGCTTCAGCAGAAACTCGCGGTTGGCGGCGTAGCTTGCCTTGTAGACATCGAGTTCCGCGGTCGCGCTGAGCGCTGCCGTCGCGGCGATCTGCGAGAGTTCGGGCGGCGAGATGTAGAGGCTTTGCGCGACACGCTCGATGGGGCGCACCAGCCGCTCGGGCAGCACCATCCAGCCGATGCGCCAGCCGGTCATGCAATAATATTTGGAGAAGGAGTTGATGACGATCGCCTCGTCGGTCAATTCCAGCGTGCTGGTCTCTTCGCCGGCAAAAGTCAGCCCGTGATAGATTTCGTCTGAAATGAACGCGATCGAATTCGCCGCGCAATAGTCGGCCAACGCCTTCAGTCCCTGGCGAGCGGTCACCGTGCCAGTGGGGTTGGCGGGGCTCGCCAGCAGCACGCCCTTCAGTCTGACGTTGTTTGCAGTTTGGGCAGCCTCCAGGCTCTCGGGTGTTAACGTGAAATGCGTGTCGGCAGTCACCGGTACCTCGATCACCCTAAGCCCAAGAGCCCCGAGAATGTTGCGGTAGGCAGGATAGCCCGGCCGGGCGATGGCGACCGCGTCTCCGGCATCAAACAGCGAGAGAAAGGCAAGGTTGAAGCCGGCGGAAGAACCGGTGGTTATCGCGATGCGCGCCGGATCGATTTCCAGCCCGTGACGGTTGCGATAGTGCCCGGCCAGCGCATGTTTCAGCCTCGCCGTGCCGAGCGCGTCCGTATAGCCGATCCTGCCCTCGACGAGCGCTGCCTGCGCGGCCTCCAGAGCAGCGCGTGGCGCCGGATGGGAGGGCTGTCCGACAGCCATGGATATGACCGGGTGACCGCTCGCTCGCCGCTTTGTCGCTTCGGCCAGAACATCCATGGCATGGAAGGGCTCGACTTCACTGCGTTGGGAAATGGAAAACAAGATCGCTTCTCTCTAACTTTGCTTGCGGCCAGACAATTGCCGCAATAATCGGATCATCACAATCCCGCGATTGAACAGCGGATGCGAAAATTCTTGTTTGAAGACGACCGGACGCACCATAATTTGACGGCATCTGATTTCCGCCGTTAACCGGGCAGTGTTATCCGGCGCCTAGAACGATGCATACGAACTGCTGATAACGAGGATATAATGGCCATACTTCCGAAAATCTTCACCGCACTGGCGCTGACTGCCTCGGTGGCAACGGCCTACCCGGCATCGGCGCTCGATGAAGCGCAGAAGAAGGAGTTCGGCGAGTTCATCAAGCAGTATCTGATCGAAAATCCGGAGATCATGCTGGATGTTCAGGATGCCCTGCAGAAGAAGCAGGAGCAGGCGCGCCTCGTCAAAGCCAATGCGGTGATTGCTGACAACAAGTCAACGATCTTCGATTCGAAGTATGACATGACGATCGGCAACCCGAAGGGCGACATCACGATCGTCGAGTTCTTCGATTACAATTGCGGCTATTGCCGACACGCACTTTCCGACATGCAGACGATGCTCGAAAAGGACAAGAATGTCCGCTTCGTGCTCAAGGAATTCCCGATCCTCGGCCCGGAATCGGTCGCCGCCCACAAGGTGTCCGATGCGTTCCGCAAGCTGGCGCCGGAAAAGTATAGCGAGTTCCATATCGCGCTTCTCAGCAGTGATGGCCGCGCCGACGAAGCGAGCGCAATTGAAGTCGCCGGGTCGCTTGGCGTCAGCGAAAAGCAAATCCGTGACGAGATGGCCAAGAGCTCCAGCGATGCCTCCGTGAAGGAGACCTATCAACTTGCCCAGAGCCTCGGCATCACCGGTACACCGTCCTACGTGATCGGCAACGAACTGGTTCAGGGCGCAGTCGGTTTCGATGATCTCGAAACCAAGGTCAAGAACATGCGCGCCTGCGGTAAGACGAGTTGTTGAGACGACGCCCATCAAATCGCCAAAATCGAAGCGTTTCAGCCATGTGGACAAATGTGGCGCGATTCGGGCTGCGTTTCCCAAAGGGCTTTCATTAGGTTCGTTGGGAGTCTATAGGTTGCCGTCTCGCACTTGATGGAACACTCGATGACGCAAACGATATTCGTCCTGAACGGGCCCAACTTGAACATGCTCGGCAAAAGAGAGCCGGGCATCTATGGGGGCAAGACGCTTCAGGATATCGAGGCGGATTGCAAGGCGGCTGGGCGTGAGCTCGGTTTCGATATCGATTTTCGCCAGAGCAATCACGAAGGTATGCTCGTCGACTGGTTTCACGAAGCAAACGACAAGGCCGTTGGCGTGGCGATCAACGCCGGAGCCTACACGCATACGTCGGTCGCGCTCCACGACGCAATTCGCGCTATTTCCATTCCGGTGATAGAGCTTCATATCTCCAACGTCCACGCGCGAGAAGAATTCCGCCACAAGTCGATGATTGCGCCTGCGGTTAAGGGCGTCATCTGCGGCTTCGGGCCTCATAGTTATATTCTAGCGCTGCATGCGCTGAAGAATCTCACGGCATAAGAAGAACACAGGGCAAACACTCATGGCTGAGAAGAAAAACGGTATCGACCAGGCACTGATCCGCGACCTCGCGAACATCCTCAACGATACGGATCTGACGGAAATCGAAGTCGAGCAGGACGATCTGCGAATTCGCGTTTCGCGCGCCGGCAACACCCAGTACGTCCAGGCTCCGATCGGCGCGCCTGCATTTGCCGCCGCAGCGCCGGTCGCTGCAGCTCCAGCCGCCGCCGCGGCGCCTGCGGCTCCCGCGCGCAACCCTGCCAACACCGTTAGCGCTCCGATGGTCGGCACGGCCTACATGGCTCCGGCTCCGGGCGCGCGTCCCTTCATCGAGCTCGGCGCCACCGTCAAGGAAGGTCAGACGCTGATCATCATCGAAGCGATGAAGACCATGAACCAGATCCCTTCGCCGAAGTCCGGCAAGGTCACCGAAATCCTCGTCGAGGACGGAAGCCCCGTCGAATACGGCCAAGCCCTCGTCGTCATCGAATAAGGCGAGCGTCATGGTCTCGAAAATCCTCATCGCCAACCGCGGGGAAATCGCGCTTCGCGTGCTGCGCGCATGCAAAGAGCTCGGCATTCCTTGCGTCGTGGTTCACTCGACTGCCGACGCCGATGCCATGCATGTGCGCCTTGCCGACGAAAGCGTCTGCATTGGCCCGCCGCCCTCGCGCGAAAGCTATCTGAACATTCATCAGATCGTGGCCGCCTGCGAAATCACGGGTGCCGATGCCGTGCATCCGGGATACGGATTCCTGTCCGAAAACGCCAAGTTTGCGGAAATCCTGGAAGCGCATGGCATCACGTTCATTGGCCCGACGGCGGAACATATCCGCCTCATGGGCGACAAGATCACCGCCAAGACAACGGCGCAGGAGCTCGGTATCCCTGTCGTTCCGGGGTCCGATGGCGAGGTCAAGACCGAGGAAGACGCACTGCGTACTGCCGCTGAAATCGGCTATCCAGTGCTGATCAAGGCAACCGCAGGCGGCGGTGGCCGCGGTATGAAGGTTGCCAAGTCCGAGGCCGACCTGATCGAAGCCTGGTCGACGGCCCGTACCGAAGCGGCAGCCGCTTTCGGCAACGATGCCGTCTACATGGAAAAGTACCTCGGCAAGCCGCGCCACATCGAAATCCAGGTGTTCGGCGATGGCGAAGGCAATGCGATCCATCTCGGCGAACGCGATTGCTCGCTGCAGCGCCGCCATCAGAAGGTCTGGGAAGAAGCCAACTCCCCGGCCCTGAACGTCGAGCAGCGAATGAAGATCGGCCAGGTCTGCGCCGATGCCATGAAGAAGCTGAAGTATCGCGGCGCCGGCACGATCGAGTTCCTGTATGAGAACGGCGAGTTCTATTTCATCGAAATGAACACCCGTCTGCAGGTGGAACATCCGATTACCGAGGCAATTACCGGCATCGATCTGGTCCACGAGCAGATTCGCGTTGCTTCCGGCGGCGGGCTCTCCGTCAAGCAGGAAGAGATCAACTTCCACGGCCATGCCATCGAGTGCCGCATCAACGCCGAGGACGCGCGTACGTTCGTGCCCTCTCCGGGCACGATCACGCACTTCCATGCGCCGGGTGGTCTTGGGGTTCGCGTCGATAGCGGCGCCTACCAGGGCTACAAGATCCCGCCTTACTATGACAGCCTCATCGGCAAGCTCATCGTATTCGGTCGCACGCGTGTCGAATGCATGATGCGTCTGCGTCGCGCGCTGGACGAGTTTGTCGTGGACGGCATCAAGACCACGCTTCCGTTGTTCCAAGATCTGGTGGACAATCAAGACATCGCCAACGGCGACTATGATATCCATTGGCTGGAAAACTATCTGGCCAAAAAACCGGCGTAACAGAGAATGGCAGGATCGCGCAGGAAGTCTCCAGGCATAACACCGGAAATCCTCCTGCGCGCCTACTCTATCGGCCTCTTTCCGATGGCCGAATCGGCTGATGACCCAGAGATATTCTGGGTCGAGCCCGATCTTCGCGGTGTCCTGCCGCTTGATGAATTCCACGTTTCCAAAAGCCTCGCCAAGACGATCCGGCGCAAGCCTTTCGACATCCGCTTCAACCACGATTTCGATGCGGTGATCGCAGCCTGCGCGGCGGAGACCGGGGACAGGCCGAGCACCTGGATCAATCAAACGATCAAGACGCTTTATTCCACGCTGCATCGCATCGGCCACGCGCACTCGGTCGAGGCATGGGACGGTGACGAGCTTGTCGGCGGATTATACGGAGTGTCGCTGGGTTCGGCGTTCTTCGGCGAAAGCATGTTCTCACGTCGGACGGACGCTTCGAAGATCTGCCTCGTTCATCTCGTGGAACGGCTGCGGACCAAGGGGTTTACCCTGCTCGATACACAGTTTACGACCGAGCACCTAAAGACTTTCGGAGCCATCGATGTTCCGAAGGATGAGTACGCTCACATACTCGCGGCAGCAATTGAATCACCGCACCTGGAATTTTGAGAATTAGTTGGCTGCCTTGTCGGGCGCGGGCACGTCCGAGTTCTGCTTGCAGTCCTTCAGCCAGACGTCATAGATCGGATGCTCGACGGCATTGAGGCCGGGGCTGTCGGCAAACATCCAGCCGGTGAAGATGCGGCGGATCTTGCGGTCGAGCGTAATCTCGTCGACTTCCACAAAACCATCTATCTTCTGCGCTTCGGCCTGATCGCGCGAATAGCAGGCCTTAGGTGTCACCTGCAGCGCGCCGAACTGCACGGTCTCGTTGACATAGACATCGAACGTCGTGATGCGGCCGGTGATCTTGTCGAGGCCGGAGAAAACAGCGACCGAGTTCTCGATGCGCGCAGCGGAGGCGACCTGCGGCAGAAGGCCAAGCGCCAGGGAGAGCCCGGCGGCACGCAGGAGATTCTTCCGCGTGAAAAGCTTCATATCTGCCCGTCTCCACAGCATCTTGAAATCGAAGGCCGCAATCGCTGCGGCCATTCTGCGGGTAATGGTCAATTGTGGCCAAAAGCGGGGCCGGCGGGGCCTGCTCAGTTGCCAGGTGTCCAGGCATCGTAGTCGCCCGTAACCCGCGGACGTTCGCCAGGAACGACCAATGATCCAGGCGGGCGATAAGCCTGCGGCGAACCCGTCGGGTTTGCGCGATGCGGCTTCTGCCATTCCTTGGCGACGTAGTTTTCCTGGCTCGGAGGAACGTTCGTGCGGTGGTGCATCCAGCCGTGCCAACCCGGGGGAATTGCGGAGGCTTCGGCATAGCCCTTATAGATCACCCAACGCTTCGGAAGGCCGTAGGACGACATGCCACCTTCGTAATAAACGTTGCCCAATTCGTCTTCACCGACGCGCTTACCGAAACGCCATGTCGCAAAACGCGTACCGATCGTCTGACCGTTCCACCAGGTGAAGATTTGCACGAGGAGATTCTTCATGTCTTTTCCTTGAGCTAGCCGGACGGCGAGCGGGACCAGAATTTGATCCCTCGCTTATGCCGCCAGCGATCCACATTGTCCAGTGATTCCGGCGCCACACCGGCTCATTTCAGCGCCATCTTGAAGCCGAGATGCGATTGTTTGAAGCCCAGTCGCTCATAGAAACGGTGCGCATCCTTGCGGCTGGCATTCGAGGTCAGTTGCACGAGCCGAAGACCGCGACGTTTTGCCTCCGCGATGGCAAACTCGATCATCTGAGCGCCGATGCCCTGTCCTCGCATGTCGCCCCGCGTCTGCACCGCCTCGATGATCATCGAGGACGAGCCCCTGCCAACCAGCGACGTCACGATCATCGTCTGGAACGTGCCGACGACCTGCCCTTCGCGTTCGGCGACGTAGAGCGTCTGGTCGCGTGATGAGGCGACCCGCTCGAAAGCCCGGAGATAGTCGCCGAAGGCCTCAGGCGCCGTCGTATCGCCGTGGCCGCCGAGTTCATCCCCGGCAAAGATGGCAACGAGTGCCGCCACGTCCGGCGTTGCGCGCCTCGCGAATGATGGTTTGGCTCATGGTCACATTGTGGCTAGCGCTGTTCGAGAGGTTTTTCGAGGATCAGCGTCGGTATGCCGGATTGCCCCGGCCCGTCGTTTTCATTGCGGCCGACATCCTCGAAGCCGTGAGCATGATAGAAGGCGATCGCCGTCTTGTTCCGCGGCTCTACCTCCAAGCGCATGATCTCGGCATCGGGAAAACAGGTTTCCAACTCGGCAAAGATCTCCCGCCCGATACCCTGGCGATGCAGCGGTGGACGAACATAGAGCAGATGCAGCATGACGGTCTTCGTCATTTCATCCGACATGGCGGCGTAACCGATACCGCCGATATCCTTACCGTTATCGGCAACGAGGAACTCGGCATTCTTCTTCGCCAGTCGCGCCTGCAGCGCCGCCGGCGAAAACAGATGCGCAATGAGCTCGGCTACCTTCGCTTCGCCATAGAGGCCAGCATAGGTCGCGCGAAAGCCCTCATCCAGCAAGGTGCGCATCTTGCTTAGATCACCCTCGCTGGCGGTGCGCACGAAATACACGGTCTTACTCCTCGATGCCGAGCTTCGCCTTGACCAGAGCCTGGACTGCCTGCGGGTTTGCCTTGCCACCCGTTGCTTTCATCACTTGACCGACGAACCAGCCGGCAAGCGTCGGCTTGGCCTGGACCTTCGCCACCTGATCCGGGTTGGCGGCAATGATCTCATCGACCGCCCTCTCGATCGCGCCAGTATCGGTCACCTGCTTCATGCCCCTGACTTCGACGATCTCGGCAGGATCGCCGCCTTCGTTCAGCACGATTTCGAACAGGTCCTTCGCGATCTTTCCTGAAATAGTCTCCGCCCTGATAAGATCAATGATTGCGCCGAGTTGCGCCGGCGAGACAGGCGTCTCCTCGATGCTTTTGCCTGTCCGGTTCAAGGCACCGAGCAGATCATTGATGACCCAGTTGGCGGCTGCCTTGCCGTCGCGGCCTTCGGCCACGGCTTCGAAATAGTCGGCGATCGCCTTTTCCGAGACCAGAACGGAAGCGTCGTAGACCGAGAGACCGAGTTCGCGCACGAAGCGCTCCTTCTTGTCGTCGGGCAATTCCGGAAGGTCGGCTTCAAGCGCCTTGACGAACGCATCGTCAAACTCGAGGGGCAAAAGATCCGGGTCCGGGAAGTAGCGGTAATCGTGCGCATCTTCCTTCGAGCGCATCGACCGCGTCTCGCCCTTGTTCGGGTCGAAGAGACGGGTTTCCTGCTCAATCGCGCCACCATCTTCCAGGATGCCGATCTGGCGCCGGGCTTCGTATTCGATCGCCTGGCCGATGAAGCGGATGGAGTTGACGTTCTTGATCTCGCAACGGGTGCCAAAACCTTCGCCCGGGCGACGGACGGAGACGTTGACGTCGGCGCGCATGGAGCCCTCGTCCATGTTGCCGTCGCAGGTGCCGAGATAGCGCACGATCGAGCGCAATTTCGTCATGTAGGCCTTGGCTTCATCCGACGATCGCATGTCCGGCTTGGAGACTATCTCCATCAGTGCGACGCCCGAGCGGTTCAGGTCGACATAGGACATGGTGGCGTGCTGGTCGTGCAGCGACTTGCCGGCGTCCTGCTCCAGATGCAGCCGCTCGATGCCGATCTCAATGTCCTCGAACTGGCCCTGACGATCCGGCCCGAGCGAGATGACGATCTTGCCTTCGCCGACGATTGGATCCTTGAACTGCGAAATCTGATAGCCCTGCGGCAGGTCGGGATAGAAATAGTTCTTGCGGTCGAAGAGCGAGCGCTTGTTGATCTGCGCCTTCAGGCCAAGACCGGTGCGGACCGCCTGCCTGACACATTCCTCGTTGATGACGGGCAGCATGCCGGGCATGGCCGCATCGACGAGCGACACGTTGGAATTCTGCGGCTTGCCGAACTCCGTCGCCGCGCCCGAGAACAGCTTCGAATTCGACAGCACCTGTGCATGAACTTCCATGCCGATGATGACTTCCCAATCGCCAGTGGCGCCGGGAATGAAGCGTTTCGGATCAGGCGTACGAACGTCGACAATGGTCATTGAGATGCTCTTTTTGAGGCTGTTCTTTTCAACTCGTGAGGTAACGGAAATGGCTTGCCGGTGCAAGGCTTTCGGCGGTCCCGTTGGGCGGGCCAGCCGGTTTGGGGCGTGTTAACGCAATGTCGCTAGCGTGGCCCGCATGACGGCGACTGATATTCTCATGATCCTCGGGCTCTTCCCGGCACTCAATGCCTTCGTGTTCTCGATCTATTTCCTCGACAAGCAGGCTGCTCGCCATCATCGTCGCCGGATCAGCGAGAAAACCTTGCTGACGCTCGCATTCGTCGGTGGCAGCCTGGGCGCGGTTTGCGCGCAAAGGCTCCTACGTCACAAGACGCAGAAAGAACCGTTCCGATCGATCCTCAGGGCCATTGCCATGTTTCATATGCTGACCGCGCTTCTTTTATCAGGCGCCCTCGGCTACGTCGTGTCGGACGGCACGCTGCTAGACTAGACCGTATGTGCCGTCGTCCGCCGATTCCAGAGCCTTTGACAGACCGACTGACGGCACATCACGATCGAGCTTGGGATTGTAGACAATCGATAGCCAATGAATTGCGTATCCACGCTTCTGGAAGAAGCTGATCGCTTCGGAGTTTCCGGAGTGCGTCTGCATCATTGCCGTATCGAAGCCCTGCGCTGCTATGTCTTTCTCGATATCCTGCAAGAGTGCAGTTCCGAGACCATGACCGGTGAAGGCAGGATCGATCCAGAAATCCGAAATCTTCTCGTCGAGCGTCTCGCGCGCCGCCCATCCTGCCGCATGCCCGTTCCATTCGATGACAGTGACGGTGATCCAGCTACCCGTAACGAAATCGAAAAACGCGCTTCGCGCGGAATCGACCATGGCATCCCCTTCGCCGATGGATGCCATTGCCTTCTGCCAGGCCCTTATTCCGATCTCGCTCAAAAGCTCCGCTTCGCCTTCGCGGGCATTGCGAATGTGGATCAATAGCCTCTCCGCGTTTTCGCAGAAGTAAACACCGAATCACCGCGTTATCAAAGCCTTGGGTTTCGAGCGCGAGACCCAGCACAACATCCCCCATTGGTTGCAAAACTTGACGAAATTGAGGTCAGCGGATATGACGACCTTATGTTGAACTGGTCTTCTCAGACCCGGTAGGGGCCCTGCCCGCAGGTTTTTCTTGCGCGCACGGGCCCGAAAAAACGAAGCCCTGACGTCCAATCGGACGCCAGATCGTTTTTACGCGCCTCCTCAAGGCGCTACGACCGGATCAACATTCCATGGATATTTCACGCACGGAGCAGCGCATCCTGCACTATTGGCCCAAGGTGGCCGGATTGAAATCGAACGCGACGACAACCGGAAAATCGAGGCGGTGAAGTGCTTCACCCGCGACGGCTGGGTCTATCCCGGCTTCGGCCTCGAGCTGTTTCGCAAGCTGAAGCAGAAGAGGGCCATCAAATCCTCGGGCGGCAAGCCCTATCGCATCACCGAACGGGGATTGGTTCTGGTGAGAGCGGAACAGGACAACAGATAAACTCCTGGCCGCGCGTCGCCTCAGCGCGCGGCTTCCTCAAAGACGCGTGGTAAGCTCGGCCTTCATCGCCGACCACTCCTCGGCCACCGAGCCGCTCCCACGATGCTTGCCAGCACGGCGGTACCAGTAGTCAGCATTCCAGTCGTCGCCTTCGATACGATGGCAGAAGGCATGACCCCAATCGAAAGGCGCCTCGCCTTCGTGCGCCTGGCAGATTGCATGCACGGCCTGCCACTCCGCACCCACGGTGAAACCTGCCGCCGCGAGGCAGTCGAATGCTTCGATCATGTCCGCAATATTCTGTTTGGCCATAGGCCTCCTCCCGAAATTGCGCCTTCAGCCGAGACGCTTCTCCAGATGCACCTTTTCGAGCGGAATGCCGAGTTCCGCATCAAACTTCTCACCGCGCCAGACGATCGAGAAGCCGGCCCGCTCGTAAAGTCGGATGGCGCCGCCATTGGTAGCGCGGGTGTGGATTTTTGCAACTTTGAAGCCGTCAGCGGCAATGCGTTCAATGAAGTAGCGCACCATGGCGGAACCGATGCCGCGGCCCTGGCAGGCGGGATCGATCCAGCTGTCAGAAATGTAATTGGGTTTGTTTTCCCGGGCGCCCCAGCTGGCTATCCTACCTTCGAACTCAGCGACGATGACATCGCCCTTTGCTGTAGCGGGATAGTCGAAGAATGCTCTGCGGGCACCTTCGATGACGTCAGCCCGGTTGAAACCAGCTTCGCCAGCGCCGCTGGATTTCCATGCCGCAAAACCGACGTCGCCGACCATATGATGGTCGGCGACGGTCATTTTTCCGGATTGTCAGCTCGCTTACCACCACTTGGCAGGCGTGAACCTGCCCGCGGCCTGCTCGATCACATGCGCAGTCTTGAACAGCGTTTCTTCGTCGAACGGTTTGCCGATCAGCTGTAGACCGAGCGGCAGGCCCTTGTGATCGAGGCCGGCCGGAACCGCGATGCCGGGCAGCCCGGCCATGTTGACCGTCACCGTAAAGATGTCGTTCAGGTACATCTTGACCGGATCGGAGGCGAGGTTTTCGTCGGCGACGCCGAAGGCGGACGACGGTGTCGCGGGCGTCAGGATCGCATCGATACCGGCATTGAAGGCCAGTTCGAAGTCGCGCTTGATGAGCGTGCGAACCTTCTGGGCCCTGATGTAGTAGGCGTCGTAGTAACCGGCCGAGAGAACATAGGTGCCGATCATGATGCGGCGCTTGACTTCCTTGCCGAAGCCGGCGGCGCGCGTCTTTTCGTACATGTCGACGATATCCTTGCCGTCGACACGCAGGCCGTAGCGGACCCCGTCGTAGCGGGCGAGGTTCGACGAGGCTTCGGCGGGGGCGACGATGTAGTAGGCCGGCAGCGCGTATTTGGTGTGCGGCAGCGAGATGTTGACGATCTCGGCGCCTGCGTCCCTGAGCCAGGCAATTCCCTGCTGCCACAAGGTTTCGATTTCCTCTGGCATGCCGTCGACGCGGTATTCGTTCGGAATGCCGATCTTCATGCCCTTCAGCGACTGGCCAAGCGCGGCTTCATAGTCCGGAACCGGCAGGTCGACGGAGGTCGTGTCCTTGGAATCGACTGACGCCATCGACCTCAGCAGGATCGCGGCGTCGCGCACGTCGCGCGCAATCGGGCCGGCCTGATCGAGCGACGAGGCGAAAGCCACCGTGCCCCAGCGCGAGCAACGGCCATAGGTCGGCTTGATGCCGACCGTGCCGGTGAAGGCGGCCGGCTGACGGATCGAACCGCCTGTATCGGTCGCGGTAGCACCGGCGCAGAGGTGGGCTGCAACCGCAGCTGCGGAACCACCGGAGGAACCGCCTGGTACCAGTTGCTGGTTGGAGCCGCCCGAACGCCAGGGATTGATCACCGCGCCGTAGTAAGAGGTTTCGTTGGAAGAGCCCATCGCGAACTCGTCCATGTTGAGCTTGCCGAGCATGACGGCGCCGTCGTCCCACAGGTTCTGGGTGACGGTCGATTCGTAGTGCGGCTTGAAACCATCCAGGATGTGGCTGCAGGCTTGGGTATGAATGCCTTCGGTCGCGAACAGGTCCTTGATGCCGAGCGGGATGCCTTCGAGCGCACCGCCTTTGCCGCCGGCGAGACGCGCGTCTGAGGCTTCCGCCATCTGCAGCGCCTTCTCGGGCGTGACCTTAATATAGGCATTGAGCTTTTCGTTGGCCGCTTCGATTGCCGAGATGTAGGCCTCGGTCAGTTCGGTTGCTTTGATCTCCTTGGCGCGCAGCTTCGTGCGGGCTTCGGCAATGGTCAGGCTGGTGAGTTCGCTCATGGTAATTCGCTTCAAATCTGGAATGGCAACGGAGGTCGGAAAGCAGCGAGAGCCTTATTCGACGACTTTGGGTACCAGGAAGAAATTCTGATCGGTGACAGGAGCGTTCGAGACAATGTCGGCGGCCTTGTTCCCGTCGGTCACGTCGTCCCTGCGCTTCTTCATCTCCATCGGAGTGACCGATGTCATTGCCTCTACGCCTTCGACATCGACCTCCGAGAGCTGCTCGACGAAGCCGAGAATACCATTCAGCTCGCCCACCATGCGGTTTGCCTCTTCTTCCGAGACGGCAATACGGGCAAGGCGCGCTACGCGCTTAACGGTGGCAAAGTCGACGGACATAACATTCTCCGGATGGGATTTTTCCTACCCGCTATAAAGGCCATGCCCGCTGTGCGCAACGGGCATGGTCTTTGGATTGCGTGGAATTCCTTCTCCGAAATCGAAGCGATTTCGGCAGACCTCGACTAGAGAGAAAGGCTTTCGCCCGGCTTCGGCGTTTTCACAGCTGTCTTCGATCCGTCCATGCCGGAGACGAACTTCTCGGGCGTCTGGTCGATGATCGGGAAGGTGCCGTAGTGGCAGGGTATGGCGGTCTTGAAGTTGAAGTAGCGTTGGCAGGCCAATGCCGCCACCGCGCCACCCATGGTGAAGCGGTCGCCGACTGGCATGAGGCCGATGTCGGGCTGATGCAGCTCGTTGATCAATGCCATGTCGGAGAAGATGTCGGTGTCGCCCATGGCGAGGATAGAAGCCTCCTCGTCGAAGTGCAGCATCAGGCCGTTGGCATTGCCAAGGGCGTGCGAAACGCCATCCTCGGTGATCTGGGCGGAGGAATGCAGCGCGTTGGTGAAGGTCGCCGAGAAGCCGTCGAACGAAATCGTACCGCCGGTGTTGCCCGCTTCGATCTTCTTCAGGCCCTTCGAGCTCAGCCAGGCGGCAAGATCGGCGTTTGCGAGAACGACCGCGCCAGTCTCCTTGGCAAGTGCGACGGTATCGCCGACATGATCACCGTGACCGTGGGTCAGCAGGATATGTGTAACACCGCTCGCGACATCCTTTGCATTCTGGCCCGCAAAGGACGGATTGTGCGTGAGAAACGGATCCAGCAGGATTTTCGCCTTTCCGATCTCGATGCGGAAAGCGGAGTGACCAAGCCAAGTGATCTTCATGAAATTCTCCTCTTATTATGGGATGCAAAAGCCTGCTTTGCTGGTTATGGACATATCCGATGCGGCCACAAAGAAAAGCGGCGCTGCTTCAATTTCTTTTGACGGGATGAAACGACGATGACGGTGCTGACGATTGAGGAACTGGCGACGGTGCTGCAGCCGGGACAGGCGATCGCGGGTCTCGATCTCGGCACGAAAACGATCGGGCTCTCGATGTCCGATCTCGGTCGGCGCTTTTCGACGCCCCGGCCTGTCATCAAACGCGAGAAATTCACGATCGATGCGGTAACGCTGCTGGAGTTTGCCACGAAGGAAAAGGTTGCCGCCTTCGTTATCGGCCTGCCGATGAATATGGACGGATCGGCCGGACCGCGCGTACAGGCAACGCGCGCCTTCGTGCGCAACATGGAGCAGAAAACCGCCCTGCCCTTCGTGTACTGGGACGAGCGGCTGTCGACGGTCGCCGCCGAGCGTGCTCTGCTGGAAATGGACGTATCGCGCAGGCAGCGTGCCGAGCGCATCGACTCGGCCGCGGCAAGCTTCATTCTTCAGGGAGCGCTGGACAGGCTTTCCTTGCTCGGCAGAGCGGCATCCGACGACTTGGATCCGTGACGAGCACGCCACCAGGCGGCAATCGCCTTGCGTCGGCGGAACCCAATGATTGCGAAAACGACGAGACTGTCGACGACGATCGCACGCGCGACCAGCGGCGGAATGGTTTCCGGCGGAATGCCGAGGATCTTCCCATAAATCTCGAAGGTCAGGTCGTGAACCTGCCTGCTCAGCATGAAGATGCCGAAGCTCATGTCATAGTAGGAAAGCCAGTACCATCCCGCCAGAAAGACAATGGGACCGGCCCAGAAGATCAGAAACCACTTCATGCGGTCGTCTCTCGTTCTCTTCGAATGGATAGCCCCTCGTAAGAAACCAGCCATATCGACAACGCCATCGAACCCAGAACCAGCGCCGGCACAGCGATATCCAGCGCAAGCACAGCGAAAAACATCATCGCGGCAACAAGAAACGCGGCTCTCGCGATTTTGGTTCCCATGGTTCCGGACACCCAACACTTTGGACTGCCCCAGCAACCTGACTTCTTAACCGGAAAGGCGCAACGTAAACCATTTGTTAAGGTTAACGCGCGACGGAAGGCCTGTGGAAAGACTGTCTCTGCTTCAGCCGTAGACGCCGCGAACGATGCGTTTCAGGGCGGTTGCCGCCTTCTCCCAATCCTTCGGCGTCTTGAGTGCCAGCCCAGCGCACTGGCCGCCGGCGGAGGCGGAAAGCACGAGATGCTGAATGGCTGCGATCAGAATCGCATTGACGGCCACGACATCGACGCCCTTCGGCGGCGTCAGCGATCCGCGCATCCGGTCGAGCCAGTTTGCCAAGGCCTTCGACCGCGCCTCGGAAAGCCGCCTGACCTGCTCGGTGTTTTCGGAAACCTCCCAGGCAACGATACGACGAACAAGCGGATCATCCCTCAAGGCCTCGAGGAACAAGAGTGACAAGCGCTCCATCAGGTCGCCGTAAGTCAGAAGGAACATGCCGCCGGTGTCCTCGGGAATACGATCCTTGACCCAGGTGCCGAGATCAGCGCCGATCGCCTCCACCAAGCCGTTGAGGCCCCCATAGTAACGGTAGATCAACTGCTTGTCGCATCCCGCGCGGCGGGCAACTGCGTTGACCCCGAAATTCTGGAACCCCTCCTCCGCCAGCAGCGACTTGGCTGCCTTAAGGATTGCCTTCTCCGTCGCGCTTCGGTCTCGGATACGTTTTTCCGGTTCGACACGGATTGCGTCGGCAACGGGCGTTAGCACCATGGGTTCATTGAGCATTAGGATTCGGTCCGAATTGTCACTTGCGGTGAGTAGCAACACCACCCAACACCGACAACGGACAAGCCTTTGAAAGATTGTGGACAGCCTGCCAAAGGTGACGGCAGTCAGGGCACTGTCACCGTTCGGCGACATGACGCTGCTTGACCCTAGAGCTCCTGGCCAAACCAGGCCGTCGGATCGGAAGCATCCACAAAGGGAGGTTCGAGACGTGCAAACCCACGGGAACCCCAGAAGCGCAGGGCACCATGGTTATCGGCGCTGGCACCGAGGTGGACTGCTGTTACGCCGGCGTCTCGGGCATTCGTCAACCATCGATCAAGAAGCCCGGTGCCCATCCCCTGGCCTTGAAGGCGCGGCAGAAGGTTCATGTGAATATGGGCTGGAAAGGTTTCGACGATCGCGGCAGGCACCAGAGACGGGTGATGGATCGCGGCGATATATTTCTGATCCGCATCCCAGCTGGCCGGATCGCCCTGTGGATCGGCGTACGTCTCTCGGAGCGCCGGCCACCAATCGCGTTCAAGCCGCTCCTCGAAGGAAATCGTGTCGAAGACACCGACAATATAGCCGGCAACCCCTTCAAAATCTTCTGCCACGAAAGCCGTTTCGGGACTGAGCAAGACGTAGGGCGCTGAGTAGACATGGCCGATCAGCTTGCCGTCGCGATGCAACTCGGACGCATCGCGGCCAGCATCGCCCGTCACCAGCGAGATTCGATAGATCTGTTCGAGATCATCGGCACGGACGGGGCGCAGTATAGTCATCAGCTTGCCGGCGGATAGAGCAGATCGACGATGTAGCTGGCGTCGAAGCGCGAATCCAGCATGCCGTAGGTCGAGCGCCAGCCGCCTGCGAGCCGCGTCTCAATGAAGGCGTCGGCGATCCGGCCTGCTCCCAGGCGATACAGTTCGGCCGCGCCGGCAGCGAGTGCGAGCTGTTCGACCAGCAGACGCGCAGCGCCTTCGTCCCGCTCGCAGAGCGCCATCGCGGCGCGCAGCACGTCGATCGTCTTCTTGCCGGCCGGCCCGAGATCGCGCGCGAGCCCGGCAAACACGGTTTCGAAGAGATCCTTGCCGCGGTTCAGGATGCGCAGCACGTCGAGCGCCATGACGTTGCCCGAGCCCTCCCAAATCGCGTTGACCGGAGCTTCCCGGTAATGGCGGGCGATCGGGCGCTCCTCGATGTAGCCGCTGCCGCCGATGCACTCCATCGCCTCGTAGATCAGTGCGGGCGCGATCTTGCAGCACCAGTATTTCGCAACCGGCGTCATGACGCGGGCGTAGGCCGCCTCTTCGGCACTGCCGCGCGCCCGGTCGAACGCATCGGCGAGGCGGAAGGACAGCGCTGTCGCGGCCGCCACATCGAGGGCCATATCGGCCAAGACACGCGTCATGATCGGCTGGCTGACCAGCATCTTGCCGAAGACGCTGCGGCCGCGGGTATGGTGCACGGCTTCCGCGAGCGAGGCACGCATCATGCCCGAGGAGGCCAGCGCGCAGTCGAGGCGCGTCAACGTCACCATGTCGAGAATAGTGCGGATGCCACCATCCGGCGTGCCGAGCAGGAAGCCGAAGGTATCGCTGAATTCGACCTCGGACGAGGCGTTGGAGCGATTGCCGACCTTGTCCTTCAGACGTTGGAAGTGGAGGCCGTTCGCCGAACCGTCTTCCAGCAGCCGAGGAACGAGGAAGCAGCCCATCCCATCCTTCGTTTGCGCCAGCATCACGAAAGCGTCGCTCATCGGCGCCGACATGAACCACTTGTGGCCGGACAGGCGGTAAATGCCTTCGCTGACCTTTTCGGCCGTCGTCTTGTTGGCGCGGACGTCGGTGCCGCCCTGCTTCTCCGTCATGCCCATACCGATCGTCACGGCGGACTTCTGCATGGCCGGCTTGTTCGTGGAATCATACTTGCGCGACAGTATCTTCGGCGCCCAATCCTTCTGAACGGCCGGCGTGGCGGAAAGGGCCGCGACCGAGGCGCTCGTCATTGTCAGTGGGCAAAGATGGCCAGATTCGAGCTGCGCCGTCAGATAGAAGCGCGCCGCCCTGACCTTGTGCGCCTGGTCCTTCGCCTCGGTATCCGCCTGCGGATCCCACACCGACGAGTGAAGCCCCGATGACATCGAACGGCGCATCAGCGCGTGCCAGGCCGGATGGAACTCGACGACATCCAGCCGCTCGCCGCGCGGACCATGCGTGCGCAGCTGCGGCGTTCCCTGATTCGCCATGCGCGCCAGCTCCTGCGCCTCCGGAGAGGTCACGTAGCGCCCCATATTGTCGAGATCATCGCGGATCCCGCGCGGCAACGTGCCGGTCAGGTCCACGATCAGCGGATCGGACCTGTAGGCATTGATCCCGGACCACAGGCTCGGCTGGTTGAGTTCGGCAAGTTTCTCTTCGGCGGGCATCATGAATCGCTTCTAGTGCAAGAGGCAGGCAAAGGGAAACCGGAAGTTATAATTTCCCTATCTCTGCAATGTTGAATTCGGGCAAAATTGCAGGGGGAGACGGGCCTTTCCCACAGCGCAAGCTTGCCGCCGCCCGGCGCACTCTTTATAGACCCCGCAGACGACAGCAAGAGGCAGGTTCATGGTCTTCTTTCCCCACCGCCACCTCATCGGTATCAAAGGGCTCACAGAGCAGGATATCACCTTTCTCCTCGACAAGGCCGACGAGGCCGTCAAGATCAGCCGGCAAAGGGAGAAGAAAACGTCGACGCTGAGAGGCCTCACGCAGATCAACCTTTTCTTCGAAGCCTCGACGCGTACACAATCTTCGTTCGAGCTCGCCGGAAAGCGCCTCGGCGCCGACGTGATGAACATGTCGGTCGGCAATTCCTCGGTGAAGAAGGGCGAGACGCTGATCGATACGGCGATGACGCTGAACGCGATGCGGCCCGATGTGCTGGTTATCCGCCACTCCAGCGCCGGCGCAGCCGCCCTACTCGCACAGAAGGTTTCCTGCTCGGTCGTTAACGCCGGCGACGGCCAGCACGAGCATCCGACCCAGGCGCTGCTCGACGCGCTGACAATCCGCCGCGCCAAGGGCAAGCTGTCGCGCATCATCGTCGCGATCTGCGGTGACGTGCTGCATTCCCGCGTTGCGCGGTCGAACATCCTGCTGCTAAACGCCATGGGCGCGCGCGTACGCGTCGTTGCTCCAGCGACGCTGCTGCCTGCCGGCATTGCCGACATGGGCGTCGAAGTCTTCCATTCCATGAAGGAAGGCCTGAAGGACGCCGACGTGGTGATGATGCTGCGCCTGCAGCGCGAACGTATGTCTGGCGCCTTCGTGCCCTCGGTGCGCGAATACTATCACTTCTACGGGCTCGACGCCGAAACGCTCAAGGCGGCGAAAGACGATGCGCTGGTCATGCATCCCGGCCCGATGAACCGTGGCGTCGAGATTTCCTCGGAGGTAGCGGATGGACCGCAGAGCGTAATCGCAGAACAGGTGGAAATGGGGGTGGCGGTGCGCATGGCCGTGATGGAGACGCTGCTTGTCTCGCAAAATCAGGGTCCACGCACCGAAGGAGCCGGCGCATGAGCAACTCGATCGTCTTCAAGAACGTTCGCATCGTCGACCCCTCGCGCAATCTCGACGAAGTCGGCACCATCATCGTCAAGGACGGCGTGATCGTTGCAGCCGGTGCGGATGCGCAGAACCAGGGCACGCCCGCTGGCGCCAAAGTGCGCGATTGCACCGGCCTCGTTGCCACGCCAGGCCTGGTGGATGCGCGCGTTCATATCGGTGAACCGGGCGCAGAACATCGCGAGACGATCGCGTCGGCGAGCCGTGCGGCAGCCGCCGGTGGCGTCACGTCGATCATCATGATGCCGGATACCGATCCTGTCATCGATGACATCGCGTTGGTCGAGTTCGTCAAGAAGACGGCGAAGGACAAGGCACTCGTCAACGTCTATCCTGCAGCGGCGATCACCAAGCACCTTGCCGGTGAAGAAATGACCGAGATCGGCCTGCTGATTGAAGCAGGCGCCGTCGCGTTCACCGATGGCCGCTCCAGCGTCCATGACACCCAGGTCCTGCGCCGGGTCATGACCTATGCGCGTGAATTCGGCGCGGTGATCTCCTGTGAGACTCGCGACAAATATCTCGGCGCCACCGGCGTCATGCATGAGGGACTGTTCGCGAGCTGGCTTGGTCTCGGTGGCATTCCGAAGGAAGCCGAGCTCATCCCGCTCGAACGCGACCTGCGCATCGCGAAGCTGACGCGCGGCAACTACCACGCCGCGATGATCTCCGTGCCGGAATCGGTCGAAGCGATTGAACTTGCCCGGAGCCGCGGCGCTACCGTGACCTGCGGCATCTCGATCAACAATCTCTCGCTCAACGAGAACGACATCGGCGAGTACCGCACCTTCTTCAAGCTCTACCCGCCGCTGCGGTCCGAAGACGACCGCGTGGCGATGGTGGATGCGCTGGCCCGCGGTGCAATCGATATCATCGTCTCCTCGCACGATCCGCAGGACGTCGACACGAAGCGCCTGCCCTTCGGCGAGGCCGCGGACGGCGCCGTCGGCCTCGAAACGATGCTCGCTGCGGCGCTTCGCCTGCATCACAGCGGTCAGGTAAGCCTCATGCGCCTCATCGATGCGATGTCGACGCGGCCGGCGCAGATCTTCGGCCTCGAGGCCGGCACGCTGAAGCCGGGAGCGAAAGCAGATATTACGCTGATCGATCTCGATGACCCTTGGCTTGTTTCGAAGGACATGCTTCTTTCCCGCTCGAAGAACACGCCGTTCGAAGACGCGCGCTTCAGCGGACGCGCTGTTGCGACCTACGTCGCCGGACAGTGCGTGCATACGATATAAAAAGACCACCGGAGGGGAACATGGTCTCGGATCTCATGACGTGGCAGATCACGCTGCCGATCGCTTTGGCGGCAGGCGCCATCGGCTACCTGCTCGGCTCCATCCCCTTCGGCCTGATCCTGACGAAGGCGGCCGGACTTGGCGACGTGCGCAGCATTGGATCCGGCAATATCGGCGCGACCAATGTGCTCAGAACCGGCAACAAGAAGCTTGCTGCCGCAACGCTTCTTCTCGATGCACTGAAGGCATCCGCAGCCGCCTGGATCGTCGGCTACTTCCTGGGTAACGAAGCAGCGCTGATTGCAGGCTACTTTGCCTTCATCGGGCACCTCTTCCCGGTCTGGATCGGCTTCAAGGGCGGCAAGGGAGTCGCCACCTATATCGGCACGCTGCTCGGCGTTGCGCCGATCATGGTTCTTGCCTTTGCTGCGGTCTGGCTGGCGGTCGCCTTCACGACCCGGTACTCGTCGCTTTCCGCACTGGTTGCAATGCTTGTCATTCCGGTTGCATTATGGATACTGGGGGCCGAAAAGGTTGCAGCTGTCACGGCGATCATGACTGCAATCTCCTTCTGGAAGCACAAGGCCAACATCTCCCGCCTGATGAGCGGGACGGAAAGCAAAATCGGGGCGAAGGGATAGGATGGACGCTCGCAGCGCAAGGCCAAAGGGAATTGCGCTGACAGAACGCCGACGCATCGCGTGGCTGCGTCTTATCCGCTCCGACAATGTCGGACCGGCGACCTTTCGCGACCTCATTAATCATTTATATCGGCGTTCTCTTTTTCGGCCACCCGTCGCAACTCAGCAAGCATCGGCCTTATGAAGGCGATGTTCTCATGCGAGCCGGATCGTCCGGTATCTTTCTTTGCGAACTTGGCCGCCATGGGATAGTCTCTCAGGAAAGAGAAACCCTGCCTTTTCGGCTAGCCTGAACCACACTTCAAAAACGATACCTCAATTATCACAAATTGTAATACGATTGCTATCTCGCATTGGTTGCGTAGCATTATAATGCGTAAAAATGCAGTCAAACCACTTGACCGAAACGATTTCCCTGTCCATGTCGAGGAACCGGTTATCTTGGCACGGCAGGGATTCCATCTGCTTATCCGCCGGCCTGGCCCATTTTTTAGAGAATCATGATGAATGTTGTAGTGGTAGAATCGCCTGCCAAGGCAAAGACGATCAACAAGTATCTGGGCTCCGGATACAAGGTGCTCGCCTCCTTCGGCCATGTCCGCGATCTACCTGCCAAAGACGGCTCGGTTCTTCCCGATCAAGATTTCGAGATGCTGTGGGAGGTCGATAGTGCGTCAGCCAAGCGGCTCAAGGACATTGCCGATGCGGTGAAGTCGTCCGACAGCCTGTTTCTCGCAACCGACCCGGATCGCGAGGGTGAAGCGATTTCCTGGCACGTCCTCGACATGCTGAACAAAAAGCGCGTGCTGAACGGCAAGACTGTGAAGCGGGTCGTTTTCAACGCGATCACGAAGAAGGCCGTCCTCGATGCGATGGCCGACCCGCGTGATATCGACGTGCCGCTGGTTGATGCGTATCTGGCTCGCCGCGCCCTCGACTACCTCGTCGGCTTCAACCTGTCGCCCGTACTCTGGCGCAAGCTTCCCGGTGCACGTTCAGCCGGCCGCGTGCAGTCGGTGGCGCTGCGCCTCGTTTGCGATCGCGAATCCGAAATCGAGCGCTTCATCTCTGAAGAATACTGGAACCTTTCGGCTCTCTTGAAGACGCCGCGAGGCGACGAGTTCGAGGCAAGGCTGGTTGCAGCGAATGGCAAGCGGTTGCAGGCTCGCTCGATCGCGAACGGCGAGGAAGCCGGCAAACTGAAAGCGCTTCTCGAGGGTGCCACCTATGTAGTGGATACCGTCGAGGCGAAGCCGGTCAAACGCAACCCGGGACCACCCTTCACAACCTCCACACTGCAGCAAGCCGCTTCCTCGAAGCTCGGCTTTTCAGCGTCTCGTACCATGCAGATTGCCCAGAAGCTCTACGAGGGTGTCGACATTGGTGGCGAGACGGTTGGTCTGATCACCTACATGCGTACGGACGGCGTTCAGATGGCGCCCGAAGCCATCGATGCGGCACGCAAGGCCATCGTCGATCAATTCGGCCAGCGCTACATGCCCGAGAAAGCTCGCGTCTATTCGACCAAGGCGAAGAACGCACAGGAAGCCCACGAAGCAATCCGGCCGACCGACTTCAATCGCTCGCCCGATCGCGTGCGTCAGTTCCTCGATGCCGACCAGATCAAGCTTTACGACCTGATCTGGAAGCGTGGTATCGCGAGCCAGATGGCCTCGGCCGAGATCGAACGCACGACGGCTGAAATCACGGCCGACAACAACGGCGAGAAGGCCGGCCTGCGCGCTGTCGGCTCGGTGATCCGTTTCGATGGTTTCATCGCCGCCTATACCGACCAGAAGGAAGATGGCGAACAGAGCGACGACGGTGACGAAGATGGTCGCCTGCCCGAAATCAATGCGCGCGAGAACCTCGCGAAGCAGAAGATCAATTCGACCCAGCACTTCACCGAGCCGCCACCGCGCTACTCGGAAGCGTCGCTGATCAAGAAGATGGAAGAGCTCGGCATCGGTCGCCCTTCGACCTATGCTGCGACGCTGGCGACGCTGCAGGACCGCGAATATGTCACCATCGACAAGCGCAAACTCATCCCGCAGGCCAAGGGACGGCTGGTGACGGCCTTCCTCGAAAGCTTCTTCACCAAGTATGTCGAATACGATTTCACGGCGGATCTCGAAGAGAAGCTCGACCGGATCTCGGCCGGCGAGCTGAACTGGAAACAGGTTCTGCGCGATTTCTGGAAGGATTTCTTCTCCCAGATCGAGGACACGAAAGAGCTTCGCGTCACCAACGTTCTCGACTCGCTCAACGAGGCGCTGGCGCCGCTTGTTTTCCCGAAACGCGAAGACGGCGGGGACCCCCGCATCTGTCAGGTTTGCGGCACGGGCAATCTGTCGCTGAAGCTCGGGAAATACGGCGCCTTCGTCGGCTGCTCGAACTATCCAGAATGCAACTATACCCGCCAGCTTTCATCCGAAGGCGGTTCGGAAGCCGAAGGCGTTGCGCTGAACGAGCCGAAGAATCTCGGTGCCGATCCGGTGACCGGCGAGGAATTGACGCTGCGTTCCGGGCGCTTCGGTCCCTACATACAGCGTGGAGATGGCAAGGATGCCAAGCGCTCTTCCCTGCCGAAGGGTTGGAAACCAGAGGACATCGACTACGAAAAGGCGATGGCTCTGATTTCGTTGCCACGCGACATCGGCAAGCACCCGGAAACCGGCAAGATGATTTCTTCGGGCATCGGTCGTTATGGGCCGTTTCTGCTGCACGATGGCGGCTACGCCAACCTTGAAAGCGTCGAAGACGTCTTCTCGATCGGTCTTAACCGCGCTGTGACCGTGATCGCCGAGAAAGCGAGCAAGGCGCCGGGCGGACGCGGGCGGACGGCAGCAGCAGCGCTGAAGGAACTCGGCGACCATCCCGATGGCGGCGCAATCACCGTTCGTGACGGCAAGTACGGCCCCTATGTGAACTGGGGCAAGGTCAATGCGACGCTGCCGAAGGGCACTGATCCGCAGGCACTGACCGTCGAGGAAGCGCTGGCGCTGATCGCCGCCAAGGCGGGCAAGGCACCGGCCTCGAAGAGCAAGGCAAAACCGAAGGCGAAGGCCGCGGCCGCCGAAACCAAGACGACCAAGACCGCCGCCAAGCCGACGACGGCCAAGGCGCCGGCAAAGACGAAGAAGAGCAAAGAGTGAGCAAAATCCCGCGGGAGAGAACGAAGGGCACGGGCAAGCGTCCGGGCAAGATCGGACGCGCCAGCCAGCAACCCGCAGCCGAACCGCTGAACATGGCCCACGGCACGCTGCCTTCCCGCGAAGTGATCCTGCGTTTCATCGCCGATCATCCGCAGAAGGCGTCGAAGCGCGAACTGGCGAAGGCCTTCGGGCTGAAAGGCGAAAGCCGCGTCGAGTTGAAGCACCTCCTGCGCGAACTGGAGCAGGAAGGCATGCTCCAGAAGACGCGAAAGTCGCTGATCCGGCCGGGCGCCCTGCCGCCCGTCACCGTGCTCGACATCACGACGCGCGACAAGGACGGCGAACTGATCGGTCGTCCGGCGGAGTGGCCTGATGATCAGGGCGTTGCGCCCGCCGTCGCCATCCGCCAGTCGACGTCCCCGGCGGGACGCAACGGCAAGGGCAAGGCCCCTGTTGCCGGGATGGGCGATCGCATCCTGGCGAAGATCTTTCCGGCCGCCGACCGCGGCGGGCCAGCCTACACGGCGCGCATCATCAAGATCCTCGACAAGCGCCGCGGCGCGCTGCTTGGCGTCTTCAAGGATGCGCCGGGTGGAGCCGGCCGTCTGCTGCCGATTGAGCGGCGCGGCGAGGAAATGGTGATCGACCCTGAGTACAAGGGCGAGGCCAAGGACGGCGATCTCGTCGAAGTCGAAGTCGCTCGCCTCGGTCGCTTCGGCCTGCCACGCGCCAAGGTGCTGTCAATCATCGGTTCCGTTGCATCCGAAAAGGCGATCTCGATGATCGCCATCCATGCGCACGGCATTCCCTATATATTCCCGCCGGCAGTTGTCGCCGAGGCGGATGATGCCAAGCCCGCGACAATGTCGCATCGCGAGGATTGGCGCGATGTCCCGCTCATCACCATCGATCCGGCCGACGCGAAGGACCATGACGACGCGGTCTATGCAGAGACAGATCCTTCGTCGGACAATCCGGACGGCGTCATCGTCACCGTCGCCATCGCCGATGTTTCCTATTACGTGCGGCCGAATTCGCCACTCGACCGCGAAGCTCTGAAACGCGGTAACTCGGTCTATTTCCCCGACAGGGTCGTGCCGATGCTGCCGGAGCGGATTTCAAACGACCTCTGCTCGCTGAGAGAAGGTCTGGACCGCCCGGCGCTTGCCGTTCGCATGGTGTTTTCGAAGGACGGCCGCAAGATCGGCCATACCTTCCATCGCATCATGATGAAGAGCGCGGCAAAGCTCTCCTACCAGCAGGCACAGGCAGCGATCGACGGAAAACCCGACGACAAGACGGGACCGCTTCTGGAACCCATTCTGAAGCCGCTCTGGAATGCCTACAGGGTGATGACGCGCGGGCGCGAGCGACGCCAGCCGCTCGAACTCGACATGCCGGAGCGCAAGATCCTGCTGAAGCCGGATGGCACCGTGGATCGTGTCTTCGTGCCGCCACGCCTCGATGCCCACAAGCTCATCGAGGAAATGATGATCCAGGCCAACGTCTCGGCCGCCGAGACGCTGGAGAAGAAGCGGCAGGTCCTGATCTATCGCATCCATGACGGCCCGACACTCGCCAAGCAGGAAGTGCTGCGCGAGTTTCTGGCGACCCTTGGCATATCGCTCGCCAAGGGCGGCAACATGCGCGCCAACAATTTCAACATGATCCTTGCCAAGGCCGATGACACCCCGCATCAGACGATGGTCAACGAGATGGTGCTGCGCTCGCAGAGCCAGGCGATCTACAGCCCCGAGAATATCGGGCATTTCGGCCTGAACCTGATGAAATACGCGCACTTCACCTCGCCGATCCGCCGCTATGCGGACCTCATCGTGCATCGTGCGCTGGTCGGCTCGCTCGGCTTCGGCGAAGGTGGCATCACCCCCGATGAGGAAGGGGTGCTCGATGACATCGCCGCCGAGATCTCCACCTTCGAGCGGCGCGCCATGGCTGCCGAGCGCGAAACGGTGGATCGCCTGATCGCCCATCATCTTGCCGGTCGCGTCGGCGAGGAATTCGAAGGACGCGTATCAGGTGTGACGAAATCGGGACTATTTGTCACTCTCCCGGACTATGGAGCGGACGGCTTCGTTCCTATATCTACGCTCGGAACGGACTACTTCATCTATGATGAGGCACACCAGGCGCTGTCTGGCGAAAAGACCGGGCTTGGATATCGCCTCGGCGACGGTGTCACGGTCAAGCTTGCAGAAGCCATTCCGCTTGCCGGTGCGCTACGCTTCGAGATGATCAGCGAAGGGCGAAAGATGCCCACAGCTGTACGTTCGTTCCACAAGGCGGGCCGGCGCGACGCTAGCCGCGCGCGCAAGAAGGCCGGAACAAGGCCGCCAAGAGGGCGGCGATAGGCGGGTAGGGACGCCGCGAAAGGAAACGAACGATGACGACCACCTCTACCGACCAGGCAATCCGTTACGGAGGCAGTGAGGAGGTGGAGCGTCCGCTCGGCCGCTCTATCAAGCGCGGCATGCTGAACACCTGCCCCGCATGCGGCAGCGGCAAACTCTTCAAAAGCTTCCTGAAGCCGGTGGACAATTGTGCCGCCTGCGGCGAGGCCATGCACCACCATCGCTCGGACGACCTGCCGCCCTATCTCGCCATCGTGGTCATCGGCCATCTCATTATCGGCGGCTACATGGCAACCGACCTCCTCTGGCCAATGCCCCTCTGGCTGACGTTCGCGATCTGGACGCCTATCACGCTGCTGGCGACACTGCTGATCATCCAGCCGATCAAAGGCGGCGTCATCGGCCTGCAATGGGCATTGAAGATGCACGGCTTCGGTGGACAAACCGACGATCACGACGCCTACGAGATACCGGGCCGCAAACGCTAGGCGCGTACCTGCCCCTTCACCTTCACGACACAATTGACGTGTAGTGGCACGCCCAGCCGTGCCCCGGTTCCGCGGGGCGAAATCTCATGCCTATTCGGTAAGGTTCTTTGACTATATCCATTCAAGATCATCCAGGTTATTGCCGCCAGCGCGTTTCATCTTGTAAAGCACAGCCGTCACTCGGATTTGGTACTCCTGTGCCTTTCTATGGTGCTTCGCGGTGAGCGATTCTGTGCAGCAGGTCTCTAAGGATGCGTATATGTCTCAGCCGCGAAACGGCACAGCAGCAGGCGATGTCGAAGAAATTCATTGGCCTTCGCTGGTGGCAGCCGTCTCGTCCATCTCCGCTGTCGGCATAGCAATCGGCCTCGGGCTTCCGCTTCTCAGCATCATTCTCGAAAAGCGCGGCATTCCGTCGACGCTTATCGGATTGAACACCGCGATGGCCGGGGTTGCCGCGATGGCGGCTGCGCCCATCACCACGAAGCTGGCGCACAAATATGGTGTCGCCCCGACCATGATCTGGGCCGTCGTGATTTCAGCGATCAGCGCGCTCGCCTTCTACTACGCCCAGGATTTCTGGATGTGGTTTCCGCTGCGTTTCGCCTTTCACGGCGCGACAACGACGCTGTTCATCCTGTCGGAATTCTGGATCAACGCCGCCTCGCCGCCTTCCAAGCGCGGTTTCGTGCTCGGCATCTATGCCACTGTCCTGTCGCTGGGGTTTGCCGGCGGACCGCTGCTCTTTTCGATTCTCGGCAGCGATGGCATCCTGCCGTTTGCTGTCGGCGCCGGCGCCGTTCTGCTGGCAGCCATTCCAATCTATATCGCGCGGTATGAGAGTCCGGTCCTCGAAGAGAAACCCGAGCTGCATTTCATGCGCTACGTCTTCCTGGTGCCGACAGCAACAGCTGCCGTCTTCATCTTCGGGGCCGTCGAAGCCGGTGGTCTGGCGCTGTTCCCTATCTATGCAGTGCGCGCCGCCTTTACCGAATCGCAGGCAGCCCTGCTGCTGACCGTAATGGGAATCGGCAACGTGATCTTCCAGATTCCCGTCGGCCTACTTTCGGACCGCATGAAGGACAAGCGTCCGCTGCTGGCCGCCATGGCCTTCATGGGCCTGATCGGCTCCCTGATGCTGCCGGTCCTCGTGCACAGCTGGATTCTGATGGCGACGGTTCTCCTCTTCTGGGGCGGCTGCGTTGCGGGACTCTATACGGTGGGCCTCAGTCACCTGGGCTCGCGCCTGACCGGCTCCGACCTCGCGGCAGCCAACGCGGCCTTTGTGTTTTGCTATGCGGTTGGCACAGTGGCCGGACCGCAGGTCATCGGCGCGGCCATCGACGTTGCGGGCAACAACGGTTTTGCCTGGGCGATCGCTGGATTCTTCGGGCTTTATGCCCTGCTTTCCGCCGTCAGACTGCTTTTCCTCCGAAAGCGGGCTTGACTTTTCGGGCTGGATTCGTAGTTTCGCGCCAGAATTTGCCGTGGAGCCTATCCGGCCTGCCACGGCTTTCATTTTATTAAAGGCAGGACGACCATGGCCAAGGCTACCACAATCAAGATCAAGCTGCTGTCGACGGCCGACACCGGTTTCTTCTACGTCACGACGAAGAACAGCCGTACGATGACCGACAAGATGACGAAGACCAAGTACGACCCGATCGCTAAGAAGCACGTCGAGTTCAAGGAAACCAAGATCAAGTAATCGCTTGATCTGACGTCTTCAAAAAGGCGCGCGCCTACGGGCTGCGCGCTTTTTGTTCGCCGGCTTTATTGTCTGATTTCTGATGCCTGAAAACAGAAACGCCGTCCTCCCGAAATGGGAAAGGACGGCGTTTTCTTGAAAGGGGGTCGACCGGCAAGCAACGCGGCACGAGGAACCGCTAAATGTTGCAAACCAGCCGACCGACCCCACGACCCAGGAGATGCGGCGGACCTGAGCATCATGGGGTATCTCAGACTCCTCACGGGGAGTGCTTATCTCTTATGGTTCGATAATTTGCTCGAAAATGAAAGAAAATCAACAAATTCTTAATGGTTAGATCTCCGAGGTTGATTCTATGGTTAAAAGTACGGCTTTGGGACAGTTTTTAGAGCTTCGAGTCGCCTCCAATAGCAAGAATAGCGCCAAATTGACAAAGAATGGCGAAACTATAGGTCAATAGTATTAGCTTGCGCCTTTACGCCTCGAAACTTGGTTATCACAGCTACTTGCGAAATGTCGCCTAAATCTGATTGATCCTCACATTTATCACTGAGCCCGTACCGCATCTGCTTGGCGCGCTATCGAGAGCCAACAAATGTTCAGGTCAAATGGCCGGCTTTGCATTCAAGTTACTTGGCTGCCACGCGTCGGCAGGCATGAATCGGGTAGCTGTGGATGACCCAAATGCTTCATAGAAGTGTTACTCAAGCCGCGGCGACGACCCGATTGCGACCGCCCGTTTTTGCCTCGTAGAGCGCAAGATCGGCCTGCTTCATCAGCTGCCCCGGCGTAACGACCGACGAGATTCGCGACGAGATGCCGAAGGAGGCAGTCACGCTCAACTCCTGCCCCGATGACTTCAGCAGGAACGGTGTCGTTTCGACCACAGAGCGCAATCGCTCCGCGACGGTTGCGGCCACCTCGGGCGAGGTATCGGGCATGACCACCACGAATTCCTCACCGCCGTAGCGGCAGGCAAGATCGGCGCCGCGGACGGTGGAGCGAATGCGGTTCGCAAACTCCCGAAGCACATCATCCCCGGCATCATGCCCATAGGTGTCGTTGACCTGTTTGAACCGATCGATATCGGTGATCAGCACCGATAGCGGGCGGCCCCGCGCCATTGAGCGATTGAACAGCGTGCTCAGGTGATTATCCAGGTAGCGGCGGTTGCTGAGCCCGGTTAGCGGATCCGTGACGGCAAGCTCGATCGTCTGCTTGACACTCGCGCGTAGGCGATCGTTGTAGTGCTTGCGGCGAATCTGAGTGAGGCTGCGCGCCACCAGTTCGTTGGGATCGACCGGCCGAACGATATAGTCGTTGACGCCGAGTTCCAGCGCCCGGATCACCATGTCGTCATCGCCCTGCTCCGTGATGATCAGGAGCGGCAGATAACGCGTGCGCTCCAGAGAGCGAAGCTGTGAACACAGACGCAGGGGATCGTAGTCGTCGAAATTGGCGTTGATGATGACGAGCTCAAAGGGATTTTCCGACGCCTCGAAAAGAGCCGCCTGCGGATCCGAGATCGCGCAGACGTCGGCGATAGGCTTCAGTGCCTTGATGATGCGTTCCTGCGAATTGGCGCGCCCGTCGACGAGCAGGACCTGGGCAGATTCGTCGCCCCGTCCCTCGCCCGAGCGTAGCAGTTCGTCGATTCCCATCGTATGGGCGGTGTCAGAGCGAATCCGTAATTCGTCGCTGAGCGTCTTCAGCCGCAAGAGGCTCTTCACCCGCGAGATCAATTGAAGGTCATTGACCGGCTTGGTGAGAAAGTCATCGGCGCCGGCCTTCAGGCCACGCACGCGGTCGGCCGGCTGATCCAAAGCCGTCACCATGACGACGGGTATATGCGAAGTCTTTGGGTTGGCTTTCAGGCGCTCGCACACTTCGAAGCCGTCCATTCCAGGCATCATGATATCGAGAAGGACAAGATCGACCTGGTTCCGCTCGCAGATTGCCAGGGCCTGATAGCCGTCGCCGGCGGTCAGTACGTCGAAATACTCGGCGACTAGCCGAGCCTCAAGCAACTTGACGTTGGCCGGAATATCATCAACCACCAGAATGCGCGCAGTCATAGGCTTCTTTCCGATGCGTCAGGCATCGCCCAGATAGGTCTTGATCGTCTCAATGAATTTAGGAACGGAAATGGGTTTGGAGACATAGGCCTCGCAGCCGCCCTGGCGGATGCGTTCCTCGTCTCCCTTCATGGCAAATGCTGTGACGGCGATAACGGGAATGACGTGCAGATCATCGTCTTCCTTCAGCCATTTCGTAACCTCGAGACCGGAAACCTCAGGTAGCTGAATGTCCATCAGAATCAGGTCCGGCCGGTACTTGCGCGCGAGATCGAGCGCCTCCATGCCATTTCGGGTCTGGATCGTCGTGTAGCCGGACGCCTCAATAAGGTCGCGAAAGAGCTTCATGTTGAGCTCGTTGTCTTCTACAATCATCACCTGTTTGGGCATGACACGCGTCCTACGTCCGTTCTGGTACCGCTTCCCCGCAAGAAGAAGACTTATGCGGCGGCTTGGTTCCATAGAACCGATGGCGGCACACTATCGCTATTTGGTTGAAAAATAGGTAATTTACCCAGAGAAATGCAAAGCAACTTCAAGACTTCGAAACAACTCGCGGCCGATCCACAGCTGACCGCAATCTCCGTTCTCACCTGGCTTGCCAACGAACCGGAACTGTTCAGTCGTTTCCTCGCGTTGACCGGCGTCGAACCGGCGCAAGTCCGCCACGCGATCAGCGATCCTGGGTTTATTTCCGGCATGATGGACTTCATCATGCAACACGAGCCGACAGCGATGGCCTTTTGCCAGGCGACCGGCACCGCGCCCGACGCATTGAATGCGGCATGGCTGCACTTTTCGCCGCCGGGACTTGGCTCGGGAGAATATTGAGCATGGATACTGCTACCAACATCAGCCAGGTGCGCCTCGGCGACCGGCCTTTGGTCGTCTGCGACATCGACGAAGTGGTTCTCGAGTTCCTCACTCCCTTTACCGCTTTTCTGCGCTCGCACAGTTACGACCTCCTGCCACGGTCGTTCCGCCTCTACGGCAATATCGTCTCTTTGCTCGATGGCAGCGAGTTGGATAAAGCAGCCATCGATTCGTTTGAGGAAGTATTCTTCGCGAACCAGCACCTCTGGCAGAGGCCGGCGGAAAACGCGGTCGAAACGCTGCAGGCGCTCTCGGCCGACGCCGACATCGTCTTCTTGACCGCAATGCCACCTCGGCACCACGGTATCCGACGAGAATTTCTCAACCAGCTCGACCTCTCTTTCGACCTGATCGCCACGGAGGAGCCCAAGGGGCCCGTTGTCGCAAGGCTTCATGATCGGCGAAGCCTGCCTGTCGCCTTCATCGATGATATGCAGCGCAATCTCCTTTCCGTTGCCGATCATCTGCCTGAGTGCCTGCTCCTGACCATGATGGCCAACGCGGATTTCAAGCCGTTCGCACTACCGCCGGTTGGAAACATCGTGGCGGCCACTGGCTGGGACCATGCCGCAGAGCTGCTAAGGGCACATTTCGCGGCCGATGCCCTCACGAGCGCAAATCCAGCCGCATGAGCGGCCGGCCATCCTTTCGCTTTGCCACGGTTTCAAATCCAGCCGCATCGAAGATCGCAGTCGACCCCGTACAAAGCGTCACCGACTTCGATTGCTTGACGTGGTCGATCGGACAGCCTTCAAGGTAGCGAGCGCCGTGACGCCGCGCATGATCGATTGCACCGGCAAGGAGACGATGGCTGAGCCCCTGCCCCCGCAAATGCGCGAGCAGGAAAAAGCAGCTTACTGCCCAGAATGACGGATCGTGAGCATCGCCTTCCTCCACCGGTCGGGACACCGTTCGCGGCGAATTAAATTGCGGCACGTCGTGCCGGGATCCGACTTGGACCCAAGCGATCGGCTCGTCATCAGCATAGGCCAGGATGCCTGGCGGCGGACCGACGGCTATCCGGCCCTGCATGTGCGATTTTCGCTCTCCCGGCCCCATCTTCGCTCGCACGGCATGAGGCAAACGGAGCGCAACGCACCAGCAGTCATAGAAGGCTCCACGAGGACCGAAGAGCCGTTCGAAGTCACCCCACCGGTTCGCGGTCACCGGCTCGAAACGGAGATCGATATCCAATGCAATCCTCCTCGCCTCTCTTGAGACTCAAAAGTTTAGAGGCTAATGTTGCAATGTTCAATCTTTGTTCTCGTCATGACACCTGTGTACGCCAAGACACCCGGCTTCTGTCGCGACTGCCTTGCCGAGCAGAAGGCCGAAACGCGCCGCTGCGCGGCGTGCGGAAGCCCTCGTCTCGTGCGGCACAAGGAACTGTACGAGCTGACGCTGGCGCACATCGATTGCGACGCCTTCTACGCAGCGATCGAGAAGCGCGACAATCCTGAGCTCGCCGACAAGCCTGTCATCATAGGCGGCGGAAAGCGCGGGGTGGTCTCGACCGCCTGTTACATCGCGCGCATCCATGGCGTTCGTTCGGCGATGCCGATGTTCAAGGCCTTGGAGGCCTGCCCGCAGGCAGTGGTCATTCGGCCCGACATGGAAAAATATGTCAAGGTCGGACGCGAGGTCCGCACCTTGATGCAGGAACTGACGCCGCTGGTTCAGCCGCTTTCGATCGACGAGGCGTTTCTGGAACTCGGCGGCACCGAGCGGTTGCATCACGATCCGCCGGCGCGCACGCTTGCCAGGTTCGTCCAGCGCATCGAGAAGGAGATCGGCATAACCATCTCCGTCGGCCTTTCCTACTGCAAGTTTCTCGCCAAGGTCGCGTCCGACTTGCAAAAGCCCAGAGGTTTCTCGGTCATCGGCCGGGAAGAGGCCGTCTCCTTCCTTGCCCCGCGGCCGGTGACGACGATCTGGGGCGTGGGGAAGGCATTTGCGGCTACGCTCGAGGCTGACGGCATCCGCACCATCGGCCAGTTACAGGGGATGGAGGAAAACGACCTCATGCGTCGATATGGCAGCATGGGGCAGCGGCTGGCGCGCCTTTCGCGTGGCGTCGACGACCGCGAAGTCCATCTGAACGATGCGGCAAAGAGCGTTTCGTCCGAAACGACCTTCTTTGATGACATTTCCCGCTACGATGAACTCGTTCCGATCCTCCGCAGTCTTTCGGAGAAGGTCTCCTGGCGGCTGAAGAAGCACGACATTGCCGGCCAGACGGTGGTTCTGAAAATGAAGACGGCGGACTTCAAGTTGCGCACTCGCAATCGCAAACTCGAAGACCCGACCCAGCTTGCCGACCGGATCTTCCGCACCGGGCTGGAACTTCTCGAGAAGGAAACGGACGGTACGAAGTTTCGCCTGATCGGGATCGGCGTGACCGATCTTTGCGACCCCGCGCGCGCCGATCCACCCGACCTTATCGATGCGCAATCCGGCCGCAGGGCAGCCGCCGAAGCGGCAATGGACAAGCTGCGCGACAAGTTCGGCAAAGGCACCGTCCAGACCGGATATACGTTTGGCGGCAAGCGCGAACACTAATATGTGAGCCTGCCTCAAGGTCCGCTATTTCAAGTTTTCCTTAAGCTTCGCCGATTAGGCTGGTGTTTCAAGTATTGCGTACCGGTTGAGTCATATGTTGTCGCGTCTCGTTTTTGTCCTCGGCCTGCTGTCGGCCACCGCACTCGTGCACCCCGCGCTCGCGGCGGATGCACGCACGCTGCAGATCTTCGTATCGAAGGATGCGCAGTCGCTCACACTCTATGACGGCGCCGAGGTCGTGGCGACCTCGAAAGTCTCGACCGGAAAGCCGGGCCATGCAACGCCGAGCGGCATCTTTTCCGTTATCGAGAAGCGGCGATATCACGAGTCCAACCTCTATTCGGCGGCTCCGATGCCCTTCATGCAGCGGCTGACCTGGTCCGGCATCGCGCTTCACGAGTCGGACTCCGTGCCCCGGTACCCGGCATCGCACGGCTGCGTCCGCATGCCGTCAGCCTTCGCCAAGCAGCTTTATCAGCTGACGGAGATGGGCGTTCCGGTTATCATTACCGATGGCGAACTAACGCCTGAACCGATCGATCATCCGACGCTCTTCCGGCCGGACATGCCAGAGCCCGCAGCGTTGCTTTCCGACGCGGCTTTGCGGCCGGCGATCGGCCAGGCTCCCGTTCAGGTCGCGATGAACGACGTCGCGCTACCGGCTGCCCAAACGCCGGCGGCAAGAGCGCCCGCGAACGACACGCCGATCCGCATTCTCATCACGCGCCGCAGTCTGCGCGAGGAGGTCATCGACCTTCAGACCCACCTCAATGAGCTCGGATTTGCCGCAGGTGGACCCGACGGCTTGCTCGGCTCGGCAACGCTGCAGGCGATCAGCGATTTCAAATTGAAATATCCGGTTGAGCCCACGGCAGACAAGTCACCAACGAGTGACGCACTCACCAAGGCGGTTTATGCCGCGGCCGGGAAGGGAACGCCGCCGAACGGCGTCATCATGATCCGCCAAGGTTTCCAGCCTGTTCTTGAAGCGCCGATCTCGATCGAGAACCCTCGCCTTGCCCTCGGCACGCATTTCTTGATGGCACGCAGTATCGATTTCGAAACCGGCTCGGCAGACTGGATGGGTGCGACGCTTCCAAATACACTCTCGCGCGCAACCATGACGCGGCTTGGAATCAGCAGCCTCGAGAGCTCGATCATATCAGGCACGCCGATCGCCAATGCTCTGAGCCGTATCGATATTCCCGATGAGACGCGGCGAAAAATCGACGCCATGCTGACCCCCGGCTCGACACTGACGATTTCCGACACCGGCCTCGGACTCGAGACCGGCAACGGAACCGACTTCATTACCCTAACAAGGGGCTGACGTCAGACCAACTCGACGTCAACGACGCCAGGTGCCGCACGAAGGGCCGCGGCAATCTCGGGCGTGATGCGATATTTTTGCGGAAGCTCGACTTCCACCTCGCGTTTGCCCTCCTCCTTAATCACGATGAAGGAGACGAGGCCATCACCCTTGGCATTGAGGTGCGCCGCGACCGCGCGAAGCGGCCCGGAATCGCGCACGTAGACGCGCAGAGCCTTCTGCATCTGCAGAGACTTCTCCTCAAGCGACTGTATGGTCTGCAGCCGAAGGCCGACACCTTCCGGCCGCTCCTCCCCGGTCGCGGTGATCACGAAGGACTTTCCGGATTCCAGCACATCGCGGTACTGGTTCAGCATCTCGGAAAACAGCACGGCTTCGAACTGACCGGATGAATCCGAAAACACGATGATGCCCATCTTGTTGCCGGTCCTCGTCTTGCGCTCCTGCTTGGAAATGACGGTGCCCGCAAGGCGTCCGTTGCTTGCTCCCTGCTTCACTGCCGCCGAAAACTCGGCGAAGGTCTGCACGCGCATCTTCTGCAGAATGTTTTGGTAGCTATCGAGCGGATGCGCGGTCAGGTAGAAGCCAAGGACCTGGAACTCCTTAAGCAGCTTCTCGGAGGCCAGCCACGGCGAAAACGGCGGCAGCGAGATTTTCTCGGGGCCTGACGAAAGAGCGCTGCCGAAGATATCCGACTGGCCGCTCAGCTTGTTTTCGTGTGCACGCTGGGCATAGCCCATGATCCGGTCGAGACCACCTGCCAGTTGCGCGCGATCGAGCCCAAAGCAATCGAAAGCACCGGCGAAGATCAGGCTTTCCAGCACGCGGCGGTTTACCTGTCGCGGATCGATGCGCAGGCAGAAATCTTCAAGGCTCGCGAATGGAGTGTCGCCACGAACCTCAACGATATGATCGACAGCCGATTCGCCGACACCCTTCAGCGCCGCCAGCGCATAATAGATCCTGTTGTCGCCGGTTTCGAAGTGGCGAAACGAAGTCTGCACCGAGGGTGGGATCACCTCGATGTCGAGGCGCTTGGCGTCCTGGCGGAAGTCGTTGACCTTTTCGGTGTTCGACATATCAAGCGTCATCGACGCGGCGAGGAACTCGACCGGATAATGCGCCTTCATGTAGGCGGTCTGATAGGAGACGATCGCGTAGGCGGCGGCGTGCGACTTGTTGAAGCCGTAGTTCGCGAACTTCGCCAGAAGCTCGAAGATGTTGTCGGCCTGCGGCTTCGACACTCCGTTCTTCACGGCACCATCGACGAAGCGCTCGCGCTGTTGGTCCATCTCGGCCTTGATCTTCTTACCCATGGCGCGGCGCAGAAGGTCGGCCTCGCCAAGCGAGTAGCCGGACAGGACCTGGGCGATCTGCATCACCTGCTCCTGGTAGACGATAACCCCCTGCGTTTCCTTCAGCAGGTAGTCGATCGTCGGATGGATCGATTCTATTTCTTCCTCGCCGTGCTTGCGGGCGTTGTAGGTCGGGATGTTCTCCATCGGACCGGGGCGATAAAGCGCCACGAGCGCGATGATGTCCTCGATGCAGTCTGGTCTCATGCCGATCAGCGCCTTGCGCATGCCCGCACTTTCAACCTGGAACACGCCGACCGTTTCGCCGCGCGAGAGCATTTCGTAGGTCTTCTTGTCGTCGAGCGGGATCGAAGCGAGATCCACCTTGATGCCGCGTTTGGCGACAAAATCGACGGCGACCTTCAGCACCGTCAGCGTCTTCAGGCCGAGGAAGTCGAACTTGACGAGGCCGGCTTGCTCGACCCACTTCATGTTGAACTGGGTGACCGGCATGTCGGAACGCGGATCGCGATACATCGGCACCAGCTTCGACAGCGGGCGGTCGCCGATGACGATACCGGCGGCGTGCGTCGAGGCGTGGCGGTAAAGGCCCTCGATTTTCTGGGCGATATCGAGCAGGCGCGCGACGACCGGCTCCTTGCCGGCCTCCTCCTGCAGCTTCGGCTCTTCCTCAATCGCCTTCGACAGTGGCGTGGGATTGGCTGGGTTGTTGGGAACCAGCTTGCAGATCTTGTCGACCTGACCGTAGGGCATTTCCAGCACACGGCCGACGTCGCGCAGTGCCGCGCGCGCCTGCAGCGAACCGAAGGTGATGATCTGCGCCACCTGCTCGCGGCCGTATTTGCGCTGCACGTAGCGGATCACCTCTTCGCGGCGATCCTGGCAGAAGTCGATATCAAAGTCGGGCATCGAAACGCGTTCCGGATTGAGAAAGCGTTCGAAGAGCAGCGAGAAACGCAGCGGATCGACGTCGGTAATCGTCAGCGCGTAGGCAACCAGAGAGCCCGCACCCGAGCCACGACCCGGACCGACGGGAATGTCATGCTGCTTTGCCCATTTGATGAAGTCCGAAACGATGAGGAAGTAGCCCGGAAACTTCATGCGTTCGATAACGCTGAGCTCGAATTCCAGGCGCTCGCGGTAGTCCTTCTCCTCGTAGCCGGGCGACATGCCGAGCGTGGCGAGGCGATTGTCCAGCCCTTCCTCTGCCTGCCGGCGCAGTTCGAGCGCCTCTTCGCGTTCCGCTTCCTCGGGATCGGCCGTGGCGCCCGTGAAGCGCGGCAGGATCGGCTTGCGCGTCTTGAGTATGAACGAGCAGCGGCGCGCGATCTCGATGGTATTTTCCAACGCTTCCGGCAGATCCGCAAACAGCTTCGCCATCTCGGCGCGGCTCTTTAGGTAGTGATCGGGCGTCAGGCGGAACCGCGTATCGTCCGAAACGATGGCGTTGTGGGCCACCGCCATCAGGGCGTCGTGGGCATCATAGTCGTCGCGCGTCGGGAAGAATGCTTCGTTGGTGGCGACCAGCGGCAAATCATACTCATAGGCAAGACCGATCACCTTCTGCTCATGGCGTTTGTCATAGGTGCCATGACGTTGCAGTTCGACATACAGTCGGTCGCCGAAATGCCGCTTCAGCAGCAGAAGGCGTGCTTCCGCCTGAGCTGTATGGCCGTCCTTCAGCGCCATATCGATCGGCCCCGTCAAGGCACCGGTCAGAGCAATTAGGCCGTCGGTTCCGATCTCATCGAGCCAAGAGGCACAAATGTGTATCGACTGACCGCCCTCACCGCCGAGATAGGCCCGACTGACGAGATCCACCAGCCGCTCGTAGCCGGCCTCGGTCGCAGCCAACAGTACCAAAGACGGGAGCTTGACGAGCGCCTGCTGGCCGCCACGCCGTTCCGTCTCCAGGCCGTCTTCCATGTCGATCGAGACCTGGCAGCCAATAATCGGCTGCAGTCCTTCATCCACCGCTTTCTGAGAAAACTCGAGGGCGACGAATAGGTTGTTGGTGTCGGTGATCGCGATCGCCGGTTGGCTATCGCCCGACGCCTTGTAGAGGATCTTCTTTAGCGGCAGCGCGCCTTCAAGCAGCGAATAGGCCGAGTGGACCCGAAGGTGAACGAAGCCGGGCGTACCGCCGATGAAACCGCTTACCGCGTCTTTCTCCGCACCCGCCATGACATGCCTTCCGATCACCTGAATCAATCAGAGCTATTCTCAGCATTGAGGGGTCGATGTCCAGAGAAGGGAAGCGTTCAGACCGCATGGCGGTCATGCGGTCCCCGTAATTCTTACATTGCCATGCAGATCAGCGAGAAGCTGGCAACGAACATTGCGATGGAGGTGAATGCTGCGATATCACGGATCATGTCAGTCATTTGGCTCTCCTGTTCTCTTATGTTTTTATTTTGTTCTCCTAGTGTTCTATTGTCAACAGGATTCTTTTCCGCTCTGCTGGCGGTGTGGCGACGGGAGAAAAGCATGTTTAAGTTTGTATTAATTGCTGGATTGGCTTTATCGGCGGCGTTTACTGCCAATGCCGAGCAGATTGATGCTGCGCGCATCGTCGATGCTGCGACCGGTGATTGGGATGGCGACGGGGGAATGGATCTTGCACTGTTAGTCGCGCCAGCAGGCAGCGCCAGCGACGACCAGATCGGCATATACATCTATCTTCGCGACAGCGACCACGAGCTCTTGCGACTTTCGCTGAGTGCGCCAAACAAGATTTGGGGCAGCACCAGCGCTGAGGGCGTCTTCGGACAGGAACCGTCGTTGAAAGCCGTCGGCAAATCCTCGATCGCCGTACACTCACAAAACAGCGCCATCGGCCGTGATCGCTGGGACCAGACGCTGACGGTTGCCTATCGGAACAAGCAGTTTGTCGTCGGCGGCTTCACCTACAATCACTACGACACGCTCGACCCCAATGCCGGCGGTTCCTGCGACTACAACGCCTTGACCGGCAAGCTGCAGAAGAACGGCAAGGACGTCAAAGCCGAACCCCGCACCATACCGATCGCCCAGTGGAAGGACGACACAGGACAAGCAATCTGCGGGCAATAGCTTTGTTCCTATTTTGTTCTTTACAATTGGCACCATTATTGAGAGGCTGCCGAGCGGGAGGGCGAAGATATGGATATCGCCGAATTGAACCGCTTTATCGTCGAGGCCAAGGCCAATACCTATGTCGGCGGTGGAATTCCTTCGTCTGCCTGCCGGACGGGATCGCATGACATCGGCTATCAGCGCGGCCCGTGGCGCTATCTCGACAGCTACTTCGGCGGAACGGATTTCGCGGGGCAGGAAGTGGTGTGGCTGGACAGCGAACCGATCTGGGCGATGAACTATTTCGGCCGCATCGTTGAGCATTCGCTGATCGACGGAGAGCGAGCGGGGACCGTCATCAAGGCTGCGCTGTCGAAAATGTATGCCGAATACCGACGCTTTCTCGGCGGCATGGAATTCGAGCATGCCTTCGGTTTCTATGCCGATCAAAGCACCGGCGACTGCAGCCATTTCAGCGGCCGCGAAGTAATCGTCGTGAACGAGCGCCGGGCTTACGAACTCGATTATCAAGGTGGGCTCATCCACTCCTAGCTAGCGCCCGTCCGTAAACGGTAAACTGCTGAAATTATTAGATGAATCGTGATATCTGCGCGGGCAAAGCCCGGCGGTTTCAGGTATACTTTAGATCAAGCTACTGATTCTAAAGACAAACCCGTAACCGCCGGAGCCGACAATGCGCCAAGAACGCACGGTCCAAGCCAGTGTATTCGATCTTTTCGCGAACACGAGATCGGTCGTGAACTGAAGGCGATGTCGCAATGGCTGGATGATGATCGCGATCTGCTCGGGCTGGTGACGCGGGACCTGCGCCGGCATGGTCTCAAGGAGACCGGTCGCGAGGGGCTGCCGGCCGAGGGCTGTGCCTCAAGCAGCATCGCCAGTTGAGTTATCAGGAACTGGCCTTCCATCTCGAAGACTCCGCCTCGTTTCGGGCGCCTTTGCCCGGCTGCCGTGGGGGTGGATTCCGAAGAAGTCGGCCTTGCACAAGACGATCAGCGCGATCCGGGCGCAAACCTTTGAAAAGATCAACCAGGTGCTACTGGCGAGCGCCCGGCAGGAGAGGCTGGAAAGTGGCAAGGTCGTGGGTGTGGACAGCACCGTCACGGCCGCACTGATCCACGAGCCGAAGCAGCCTGTTATGGGACGCTGTCCGGGTGATGGTGCGGCTGTTGCAGCAGGCCGATGCACAGGGTCGTGCCATCCCATGGCGCGACCACTGCCGCGCGGCAAAGAAGCAGGCTCGGGCGATCGAATATTCCCGCGGCCGCCCGAAACGGATCAAGCACTACCGCACACTGCTCAAGATCACGCAGACAACCTTGAGTTATCTGCAGCAGGCGAGTGAACAGTTGCCCCTGGCGGCGGGCCCGGCGGTTGACCTCTGGCAGGCGCAAGTCCGCCACTATAAGCCGCTGATCGAACGGATCATCGCCCAGACCGAGCGGCGGGTCCTGGCCGGCGAGGCGGTGCCGGCTGGCGACAAGCT